>JAGXIR010000019.1 GCA_024635605.1 Sunxiuqinia sp. | reverse complement strand
TTTTTATTTTGGTAACCATTAAAAATCTTGATACCGTGGTTGGTGAAGAATCCCGGAAAGAACAGGTGTCCTCGGGCTGCTGCAACACTTCCAATATCGCTTCCTCCGTTTAATCCATCGCGATAAATCAATTCGATGGCTTGCGCCCAGCGCGGTTGCAGGTCCAACTCGGACTGGCCCAGCGAATTCTGCAAAAACAGCCGATAAGTCAACACGTGATAAAAACCTTGATAAAATTCGTGCGGGGTTGAGCTGGTGTGTGAAACTTTTTGGTATGAATACTCCAATTCCGGCTGAACGAGTTGGGTGTACTTCCCCTGACTAAACACCAGCGGGAGTGAAATCCCGCCTTCGAAACTTAGTTCATTCCACGAAAATCGTTGCAAGGTGGTATCGCTGTCAACTACTTGGTTGTTTTGATTCAAGGTATTTTCTATGCGCCGATAGTCAGCGTTGCGCCTGCCATAGTTAAGCTCGGCATCAAAAACCGGGAACAATCCGGAATACTTGAAAGCCAGAATGTACTTTCCTGACTCTTCTTCCCAATTGTATTCGTATCCTAAGCGGGTTTCGGCTGTGCCCAGTTTATTTTGCGAAAAAAGCGACACCCCCGGTTGGATATCGGAATCATCAACATCGACATAAACCGGAGCCCAACTGTGAAAATTGAAAATATGCGCCAGCTTACGGTAAGGTTTTGAATCGATTTCCTGCTCTTGGTCATCAAAGTTTATAACCTGTCCTTCCTGCCGGGCCAATACTTCGGCCAGTTCGTATTGTTTCGGAGAAATTTCGTCCAACGATTTTCGAATGGCCTCGCTCGTATTTAAACCAGCCAACTGGTAGCCATCGCTCGTGTAGTTGCTGAATAGAATTTTTCCGTTGGAAATGGCGGGATAGTCGGCCCCAAAAGACACCGAACTCAATTGTTCAATACTTCCATCAGTTAAATGGTGAGCATAAATGTTGTCGATTCCGGTGAATGATCCTGTGAAATAGATTGCGCCATCGGCAAACTCCGGATTTCTGATTTCGTGGTAGCTTGGCTTGATCAAGGTCTCCAGCTTTCCATCAGAAAGATTGACGGATGCCAATGCTTTCCCTTCAGATGATAAGGCGACGAAATAAAGCACTTCGCCCTTGTCATCCCAGCTGGGCGTGAAAAGGAACGAATTATCAGGAAAAGCCAATTGCTGCAATCGCTTGCCGGTGACCAAATCGAAAATAGACAGAAAGTATTGGTTTGCTTTATCAACTTCAACCGCTGCAAAACGCAGTTGCTTTGGTGAAATTTTTGGACTAAACAATTTGTTTTCATACCGAAATTCCTGCTTTGCCCGGTTGGCCAGGTTGTAAACAACAATAACAGAACGGTCGGCATGTGTCCAGCGAATATCAGGCCTCCGCTCCGACCAGATTAGCATATTTTTTTCACCGGAAAAAGACTCTTGAAAAATACTACCCGGTGTTACAACAATTTCCTCGGAAGTGGGCGTAATTTTTACAATCCGGCTAAGATCTGATCGGCTTTGCTTTAATGCAATGATCGTAGAATCATTTAATGCATGGCTTTGCGTGTAGTTGGTCTGAAATTTCGACCGCTTCGTGAATGAAGAGATGGGCGTTAAATCCAGGCTTTCAACTTCGTCAACCCATTCTTGTTGGTATTCTGAAAAAAGCTTTTCATACAATCCTTTTTGCTTGAAGCTGGTTTCCCTTTTTAACACCCGGTTGACCGGACTTACAGAAAGTGGTTTTTTTGCAATTTCGTCCAATACTTTTTCCCAGACGTGCGCTCCGTATTTTTGGCGGGCGCCACCAACCATCCAATAGCCAAACTTATAGCGGTTGGGCACAAAATCCTTGTACGATCCCAGCGAAGCTTTATTGTAGGAATACAAACCTTTTTCAATGGCCTGAGCTTTGTTCTCCATTAAAAACGAGGGCAATCGTCCCCGGCCGGAATGTGATAAAGCGGTTTCCGTAACCACCGCATCGCCTTCGATAAACCAAAAGGGCAAATATGCGCCAACCGCCACTGCTGCTGCTTGTTCTCCAAACAGAATCGTCAAAATTCCGGGCAATTCCTGCTGAATTTTATCCATTTGAACCACGTGCCGGAATTCATGAATGGCCAGCTGTTCGATCCAATCCTGCGCATAAATTTTCTGATGCGGGGTGGTAAACAGTTCGACCCGCTTGGGCGACCAGGCAACCAGTCCGTTTGATTTGACGGTATGCGTATGCAAAATGACTGATATTTTTCGTGGCTCATGCCCGAGTGTTTGATGGCCCAATGCATAAACTTTTTCAAAAATGGAGGCGACCTGCCGGGCTTTTTCTTCGTAATCTTCAGGATAAATCAATTGAAAATTTTCGGTATTGATTTGGCGCCACTTAATGTTGGCGGGCTCCTGCCCTGTTGAAAAATACTGCGAATGCCCCGCTAATGGGACTATTAAGGCCAATGCAAAAAGAAAAATACAGGTATAGTTCATCCAACGATTTATCTTCATAATTAGAAACAATTGAATTTTAAAACGCGTGCCGGGTGGGCTAAAAACTAATGAAGATTGAACGTTCATCTATTCTTTTCACCAAGCCAGATTCACAACTTTCGAATGAATAAAGATAGAAAAAGCCGGGAATTTCTGCCCGGCAAATCGATTTTATCAGTTGTCGTTTATGATTTCCTGACGCGACGAGTTAAAACCATTGCATCTAATATTCAATCAGGCCTTCCTGCCGGTTCAATGCTGCCTGGTAAATGGATGCAAAGGAGGAATGAATCCAGATTAACGCCGGAAATACGCCAATGATCAACAAAACCAGCCCAAAAATGCAAACAAAAAATGAGAGGATACCCATTCCAAAAATCGTCCAGCCAATGCCGCGCGTCAACTTCCAGCTTTGCTCAATGGCTTGGATCGGATCCAGATTCTTATCCATCACTAAATAGGATACGAAAGCCAATCGGCAGACGATTATTATCCCGGGAATAATGAAGAATAGAAAACCCATAACCACTAGGGCACTTTTTAGTAAGTTTGTTAAAATGACATTCAGGTAATTACTGAAGCCAGCAATTAATTTTTGAAGTTCGATTTCTTTTTCTCTCACAGCATCCAGGTATATCAATTTGGCACTGTAGTTAAAAACCGGCACCAAAAGGAAGTAATAGGCAAATCCGAAAAGAACTAGAAAAATAGCTCCGATCGTGACAAATAAATTGTCGGGTTTGAGCGGAATTCCATGAATGAATCCAAAGTCCCCGGAGTGGGCATCAATTTTAAAACCAGCCGGTCCGTTAACCATGCCAATAACAATAACAACCAAAAGCAAGTACAAAAAGTAGTTTTTCATCACCTGCCAGCCATTGCTGAAGCTTCCGCCTAAAGTTGGTGTTAATCGGGTGTAATTAATGAGTTCCATTGTTTTTAGTTTTAAATGACAATCAAACTTACAACATTGTGTTCTTCTATCCTTCCTACTAAAGTCGTGTTTTCGCAAATTCCTACTTAAGTTTTTATTTCATGCTCCTGCACCCCGATATTCCTACTTTGGTAGTGCTGCTGTCTAAGAGCTTTTTCTTAATTTGGCTACCAATATGAAGTTAGCTTTGTTTGCATTCAGTTTTGTTGTTTCGGTTGGGCTGGTCGTGTTTGGACTAATGACCGCTTACCGGTTAAAGAAGCAAGATGAAAAACCTTTTGCCTCTTCCCTCTTTTATTACGCGGTTTTTATGAGTGCGTTTGGTTTTTACAGCATTTGGAGCTATCTGGCTATTCGGTTTTTGTTAACGCATATCATCAGTTCGCCTGATACCTTGTTAAATGTCGTGGCTATTTTTCCTTTTCTGGGCTTTCCGTTGCTTCTGGTTGGCTGGTATTTATTCATTCAATTTGGTATCGAACTGGCTGGAAGAAAGGTAAAAGGATTGGTGAGTCTGGTTTATTTTTCGTGTTGTGCCTTGCTTTTCCTTTTGTTGGGCAACTATTTCAAAAACCAGTTGATTCAGAATGAGGTGATCCAATTGCTGCTCGTATTTAAAAGTTTGGCAGTAATAAACTTGATGGTTGTCTTTTCGGGTAGCCTTATTTTTCTTTTTGGCAATAAAAATAAACACCGCAATCACCTGCACCGGACGCTGCTTTTTTTCTTTTTGGTTCCTGTATTATTTGCAACAATTGCTTTATTCATGGCCTCTTCGCATTGGATTATCGTCATTCTTTTTGTGCTTTTTTACTTCAGTCACATCGCGATGGCTCCAGCCTGGCTCTACTTCAAAACCGACAAGGTTCCAACTTCCAGCAGTGATTATTTCTTGAGATTTTGTGAGCAGTTTGAGATTACAAAACGGGAAGCTGAGATTATCCGAGAGATTTGCCGGGGCAAAACCAACCAGGCAATTGCTGATTCCTTATTCATCACCGTACAAACAGTGAAAGATCATGCGCACCGAATTTATACAAAAACCGGAGTAAAAAACCGGATCCAGTTAGCTAATTTGGTGAATGAAAAGTTAAAGCCTGCCGGTTCAAAAACCAACTCATGAGGTCATTTTCATACATTTCGTTAAAAAAATAGAAACGGCTGCTGATTCCCGGCTATTATTTCGCAAGTTTCCTTAAGAGTATTAAATTTGGTAGCTTTTATGCTTGGTGAGTTAAGTTGGGTTGTTGAAGTTAACTTGCCCGGCATGAGTTCGGGAATAAAAAAATAGGTCACTGGCCTTAAATCACTAAAATTGGAATTCTATTTCAACACGACATATCCTCTCATGCTGCTTTTGCTTTGTGCAACTGTTGCCGGTATTTTTAGCTTCATTCTGTATCGAAAATCAAAGCAGGACTCTCCGCTTACATCAACGCAAATAAAAGCGCTCAGCGCATTGCGGTTTTTGTCTGTTTTTCTGATTGCAGCTTTGTTTTTGCAGTTGGCCGTGCAGCACATTAAACACCGCCAGCAAAAGCCTGAGCTACTTATTGGAGTCGACAATTCGGAATCTCTACGTCCATATCGCGATGAATTGCTCGCTGCCATCGATCAACTAAAAAATGGATTGAAGGCGTATGAGCCTGAAATTCTACTGTTCGATAGCGAAACCAGTAAAAGCGGCGATGCTGATTTTACTGGCAAACGATCCGATTACAGTAATCTGCTGGATGAAGTCAATCAGAATTATATCTCATCCAATGTTGGAGCATTGGTGTTGCTGGGCGATGGAATTTTTAATGCAGGAACCGATCCGTCTTTCGCTGCTGAATCGGTGAATTATCCGATTTATTCCATTGGCTTTGGCGATACCACCTTACATACCGATGCGGCAATCCGAAACGTCTTGACCAATTCTTCAGCATTTCTGGATCAACATTTTCCGGTACAACTGGATCTTGGCTTTACGAAAGCAGCTGGTCAAATCGCCAATCTGACTATACAAGAATCGTCCAAAACGGTCTATTCAAAGGCTATTCGCATTCAATCTGACAATTATTTCTTCACCGAAAATTTAAGTCTGAAACCAAGCAGCGAAGGTATTGTGAATTACACCGTTCGCCTGGAGCCGATAAGTGACGAGCAGAATTTAGCCAACAATACCTACGAATTTTCGGTGAATGTTATTTCTGAAAAGCAGCAAATTCTGTTTCTGGCTCGTGGCCCGCACCCCGATTTAGGAGCAATCAGTCAGGCACTGGAAGGAAATACCAAATATGAAACGGAACTTATCACGAGTTTCAGTAGCGAGCTGGATTTTGCAGACTACGATCTGGTGGTTGTTCATCAGCTGCCTGATGCCAGTCCGCAATCCCTTGTATTGATGGAAAGGCTTTTACAAAGTCGCCGTCCGGCTCTGTTTATTGTGGGGAAAGAAACAGCTATTTCAGTTTTCAACACCTTACAAACCGGCATTCAAATTCAGCAAAGTACCAGTTTTGAGCAAGTTACTGCGCAAGTGCAAAATCAATTCAGCTTGTTCCGTTTTGATCCGACTCAGATGAGTGAATTGCAAAATTTACCACCACTGCTCGTTCCTTTTTCCGACGTCACGCTTCATCCGGCTATGGAAGTATTTGCCACGCAATCCATTCAATCGATCAAAACAGACCGGCCATTAATCGCTTACGGGCGGATTGACGGGAAAAAACGAGGCTTCATAGCCGGCGAAGGCATCTGGCGATGGCGCATTCACAGTTACCTGAATGACCGGTCGCACTCCCTGTTTGATGAGCTGGTTCAAAAATCAATCAATTACCTGATTTTGAAGCCTAACGAAGATGACTTTAATTTGTTTTGGGAAACGGAATACAACGAAGATGAACCAGTGATCATCCAGGCCGAATTATTCAATAAGAGTTTTGAATTGGATAATTCACCGGATGTTGAAATTGAATTTACGCATGAAAATGGACAAAAATACCTGGCGGTCTTTGATAAAATCAACGATAAGTACCAGTTAAATATGGGAAGGCTTCCGGCAGGCAACTATGCGTTTTCGGCGCAGAGCATGCTGGGCGATACCAACTACAGCGAATCAGGTAGTTTCAGTGTCAGTAAAATTCAAATTGAAGGAATTGAAACAGAAGCAAATTTTCAGGTTCTGAGTCAGATGGCTTATAAAACCGGAGGTGACTTCTTTTTGCCCGATCAGATTGATGAATTAATTCGGCGACTGGAGCAAAATGCCAGCCTGCAATCGCGAAAAATAGAACAACAAGTCTACCAGGAATTTCTGTCGATGAAATGGCTCTTCTTTATCATCCTATTTTTATTAGCTTTGGAATGGTTTTTGAGAAAATTCTGGGGCATTTACTAATGATGGAATAACACTATGAAAATCAATAGATACTATAAAATTGCTACTCTCTTTGCTGGTATTTTGTTCCTGGCTTCGTGCGCATCGAGCTATAAAACAGTTTATGTTGAAGTTGCGAAACCGACAGCATATTTACTGCCCAATGATAT
>JAGXIR010000189.1 GCA_024635605.1 Sunxiuqinia sp. | reverse complement strand
TGGCATTCAGGCAGGCCCCGGATTTTTTGGTTCGTTTAAAAAGAACGGTCGCGAACTGGCGATTTTGGCCAGCTTGCTCATTTTCAGTTCGAGTTTGATTACTTACCTGGTTTACTATTTTGCCGGAATCGATAAAAGCCTTTGCATTGGCTTACTCACCGGCGCGCTTACCAGTACGCCTGGTTTGGCCGCGGCTATTGATACGACGGGTTCACCGCTGGCCTCCATTGGCTATGGTATCGGCTACCCGTTTGGGGTGATTGGCGTGATTTTGTTTGTCAGCTTTTTACCCCGCTTTTTACGCGTCAATGTGAAAGAAGCCGAGCTTCAATATCGAAAGGAAATGTCAGCCGGTTTTCCTGAGATTCTGAAAAAGAATTTTGTGGTTGAAAATGAAAATGTGGTGGGTAAAAGCATCGCCGAACTGCGTATTCGCTACATGACCAAAGCGGTGGTGTCGCGTGTGATGCATGGTGAGGTTGCTATTACGCCGGCTCCCGAAACAGTGCTTTACAAAGGCGACATCATTAAGGCGGTGGGAACGGCTGAAGCTTTGGGGCGTGTACGATTACTGATTGGCCCCGAAACGGAAACCGAAATTCCGCTTAGCACGCAGTATGACGTGCGCTCGGTATTGGTTACCAACAAGGAAGTGGTGAACAAAACCCTCGGGCAACTCAATATTCTGAACACCTACAATGCCACCATTACCCGCATCCGGCGATCGGGGATTGACTTGTCGCCCAGCCCTTCATCCAAACTGCAGTTTGGCGACAAGCTGATTGTGGCATGCAATAAAGAAAGTGTGGAGCAGGTGAACCGTATTTTTGGCGACGACGACCGTCGACTTTCTGATACCGACTTTTTGCCGATCGCCACCGGCATTATCCTCGGTATTTTAGTTGGAAAACTGAGTATTAACTTTGGTTCTTTTTCCTTCAGCCTTGGGTTGACCGGCGGCATTTTGCTCACGGCACTGATCTTGGGTCGAACCGGAAAAACCGGCCCTGTCATGTGGACCATGACCGGTGCTGCCAACCAGTTGCTAAGGCAGTTTGGCTTGTTGTTTTTTCTGTCGGCTGTAGGTACCAGTGCGGGTTCCAGCCTGGTTTCGACCTTCAGTCAATATGGGATTGAGTTGTTTGTGTATGGCATCATCATCACCCTGTTACCCATGATTATTACCACGGTGGTCGCCCGCTACTTTCTGAAAATGAACTTGCTGACTTTGCTCGGAACACTTACCGGAAGCATGACCAGTACGCCGGGACTGGCCGCTATTGACGGAATGACCGACACGGATGCGCCCTCGGTAGCCTACGCAACGGTTTATCCGATTGCCATGGTGCTGCTGATTGTGTTTGTACAAATTCTGAGTTTGATTTAACGCGAATTGTTTCTATGAGTTTAAATGATATTGAAATCATAGCTTTTGATGCCGATGATACGCTTTGGGAAAACGAAAACTTCTTTCGCGATGCCGAACGTCAGTTTTGTGAAATCATGAAGGAATACGAGCCTGCCGAAAAAATCATGGAAGAACTCTACCGTATGGAGGTTCAGAACATGGAGATTTATGGCTATGGCATTAAAGCCTTCATTCTTTCGCTGGTGGAAACAGCCTTGCTGGTCTCCGACAGAAAAGTCCGCCCAGAGCAGGTTGAAGCGATCGTCGCCATTGGAAAAAGCATGCTCAACAAGGATGTCATCCTGCTGGACGGCATTCGCGATTTGCTCGAAAAACTGGCGCCCCGCTACCGCCTGGTGGTCGCTACCAAAGGCGATTTACTCGACCAGGAGCGAAAGCTGAAGAAGTCGGGTTTGCTGAAGTACTTTCACCACATTGAGGTGATGACCCACAAACGGGAAGAAAACTACCGGGAATTGCTGAAACGGCTGGATATTGAAGCCGGTAAATTTATGATGATTGGAAACTCGCTCAAATCGGATGTGCTGCCGGTGATTTCGTTGGGTGGTTTTGGGGTGCACGTGCCGTATTACACCACTTGGGTGTTTGAGCAGATGAATCCGGCGGACATCAAAAGTGACCGGTTTTTTGAACTAAAGGAAATACGTGATGTTTTGACTTTATTTGAAGGAGATTAACTTTACCAGTAAAAACAAATGGAATACCAGGGAAACATACTTAAAATGCAAACTGAGTTGGCTGACCCAATCCAATATCGCTTGCCAATTGGTGACCAGCTGGTGAATATGAACGATCTCATCGGTCAGCAGTTGCTGTTTCAATTTGATGGGCAAATTAACTGCATTTCCTGCGGTAAGAAAACCAAAACTTCCTTTGGACAAGGCTTTTGCTATTCGTGTTTTCAAACGGTGCCCGAAGCCGATGAGTCGGTGATGCGGCCCGAATTGTCAAAAGCGGAGTTTGGCGTGGCACGCGACATGGCCTGGGCCGAAGAACACGACTTGATTGAGCATTACGTGTACTTCGCGGTATCGAGCGAGCTGAAAATCGGTGTGACCCGGCATCATCAAATTCCAACACGATGGATTGACCAGGGAGCCAGTCGCGCGGTTAAACTGGCCAAAACACCCAACCGACATATTGCCGGCATTATTGAAGTATTGCTGAAAAAGCATTTCACAGATAAAACCAACTGGCGCGCCATGCTTCAAAACCAAGTGGATGATTCCATTCAGCTGGAAGAAGAAAAGCGGAAAGCCCGCGACTTGATGCCGAAGGAGTTACAACAGTATTTTTCGGACGAGAACGGGGTGGTTGAACTGCATTACCCGGTGTTGGCATATCCGGCAAAAGTAAGCAGTATGACCTTCGACAAAAAGCCTTTGATTGAACGTAAACTGGTGGGCATAAAAGGACAATACCTGCTTTTCGACCAAAACCAGGCGCTGAATATTCGGAAGCACAACGGCTACTTTTTGAGCCTTTCTGTTAATTCGTAATTTTAAGTGACAAATGGGGAAAAGCACATTCCCTATTGAGCTTTTTTTCATTATTTTAGCTTTCTCAAAAAAAACTGATGGCAAATAAGATAACTATGGAGAATCAAGACTGGAAAACGATCGGCTTCGGCTATCGCAAAACAAACTACAACGTTCGCTGCTATTACAAAAACGGAGCGTGGGGACCGCTCGAATTAAGCGATTCCGAATACATCAACATCCACATGTCGGCTACTGCGCTTCATTATGGGCAGGAAGCATTTGAGGGGTTGAAAGCCTTTATGGGGAAAGACGGCAAAGTCCGGATTTTCAGGATGGACGAAAACGCCAAACGCATGCAAAACTCAAGCGATGGTATTTTAATGGAACGTATGCCGGTTGACAAGTTTCAGGAAGCGGTAAAGCTGGCCGTGGAGAAAAACCTGGATTTTGTACCACCCTATGGATGTGGCGCCTCGCTGTACATTCGTCCCTTGCTGATTGGGAGCGGACCTCAAATTGGTGTAAAACCCGCCGAAGAATACCTGTTTATTGTATTTGTGATGCCGGTTGGGCCTTATTTCCCTGAAGGGTTTAAACCTACCGATTTGCTGATTATGCGCAAGTTTGACCGTGCAGCGCCACAGGGAACCGGAAAATATAAGGTTGGAGGCAACTATGCAGCCAGTCTTACTGCCGGTAAAAAAGCCAAAGCCGAAGGTTATTCAGCCGTCCTTTACCTCGACTCGCGCGAAAAGAAATACCTCGACGAATGTGGCCCGGCCAACTTCTTCGGAATTAAAAACGACACCTACATTACACCCGAGTCGGATTCGATTTTGCCATCGATTACCAACAAAAGCCTGATGCAAATTGCACAGGATATTGGACTGAAAGTGGAGCGCCGCAAAGTGCCGGTTGAAGAGCTGGAAACCTTTGAGGAAGTAGGTGCCTGCGGAACAGCCGCCGTAATTTCGCCCATCAAGCGAATTTATGACGACGACCTGGATAAGGAATACAACTACGGAACCGAACCCGGGCCATGGAGTACCAAGCTTTACGAAAAGCTCCGTGCCATTCAGGATGGCGATGCGCCAGACCCTTACGGCTGGGTAACGGTGGTTGACTGATTTTGAAATCAATAAAATATTGAACCTCATTCATAACTTTTGAATGAGGTTTTTCTTCGTACAATAATTTAATTTGCGAGCCGGAAACGACCAAAAGTTTTGTTGGTAGGAAAATCGAGTTGGATTAATTTGTAAATTGAACAAAAAATCCAAATGTCTATGAAAGTTTTAAAAATCATCCTTGTTTGTTGTTTCCTTTTTCCTTTGGTTTCGTGCAAGCTAAATTTTACGGTAGAGAAGGATTCAAAAATGAAGCAGAAAACCGTTGATGGTGTCGATTACACTTTTCTGAGCAATTCCAGCAAGCGGGAATTGAAACTATTGTTTTTTGAAGCCCGGCAATTCGACTTCCAAATTAATTTCACAGGCCTCAATCAACCAATTCATCAAAGCCTGAACTGGGGCGATTTTGAAGAAAAGCTGGAAGAACCCGATTACGACTTCGTGTTGGTCGACAGCCTTTCGTTTTTTGTGAGTGAGGACAAAGATCAAGTGGATTTGATCTATCATCTAAAGTTTATGGGAGAGCACCAAACGGCTGCCAATGTTACCTTTCAGATGAATAAGGGAAATGATTCATGGACAATTCAGTAGAAAAATTGTAGCCTGCTTTTTTCTGCCTTCTATTCTTATTTTTGGGGACTGCTTGCTACATAAATGAAAACCATTTGTATTTTTAGGCTGAATTCTGAAACGATAAGTTGATGCAAAAGAAAGTTGATTTTCTTCTCAAAAATGCCAGAATCTGCACGGTTGACGAACAGTTGACTGAGGTAGACTGTCTGGTAGTGGATGCCGGGAAAGTGGTGGAACCCGGCTCTGCTGAAATTCTGGAAAAGAAATACCAGGCGAAAACCACCCTTGATGCCGGCGGCAGCTTTGTGTATCCCGGTTTTTACGATGCCCATTGTCACTTTTATGGCTACGGAACCAATTTGTTGCAGTATGCCAATTTAACGGGAGCAAAAACCAAGGACGAAATCAAACGACGGTTACAGGATCATTACCGGCAATACCCCGGAGAATGGCTGCTGGGTCAGGGCTGGGACCAGAATCTTTGGCCGGACAAACAGTTTCCTGACAAGGCTGATCTGGATGATTTATTTCCAAACGTTCCGGTTTTTCTGCTTCGAATTGATGTTCATGCGGCTTGGTGCAACTCAAAAGCGCTTGATTTGGCAGGGATTACCGGAGACACCAAGGTGGAAGGGGGAGAGGTGCTGATGAAGCATGGAGCGCCCACCGGCATATTACTCGACCAGGCAGAGAAGTTGGTCTCCTGTCTGATTCCGAAGCTGAGCAAAGAGCAGAAACAACAGGCCTTGATGGAAGCTCAAAAACAAGCATTTGCGGTTGGCCTGACTTCGGTGGCCGATTGTGGGCTGGATCGGGAAATCGTGCGTTTGATGGATGAGCTGCAGCAAGCTGACCAATTGAAGGTACGAATCAATGCGATGATTCATCCCAACAATGAAAACCTGGACGAATTTGTACATAAGGGAATATACAAAACCAACCGTCTGCATGTAAACACCATCAAGCTTTTTGCGGATGGTGCGCTTGGTTCGCGGGGAGCACTCCTGTTGGATGACTATTCTGATGATCCCGGGAACAGCGGGCTACAGCTTTTTTCTACCGATTATTTGCGAAAGATGTGTCGGTTAGCCTTCGACAATAACTTTCAAGTGGCCACCCACGCCATTGGCGATGGGGCCAACCGGTTGGTGCTTGCCATTTATGCTGAACTGTTAAAAGAAAAGAACGACCGGCGTTGGCGGATTGAACATACTCAAATTATTCATCCCAATGATTTGAAGAAGTTTGCTGAATTTTCCATTATTCCCTCCATTCAGGCTTTACAAGCTACTTCCGATTTGAACTGGTCGGTCAACCGGGTGGGAGCCGAACGGCTGCAAACAGCTTACGCCTGGCAGCAGTTGCTACAGCAGAATGGCTGGCTGGCAAATGGCACGGATTTCCCGATTGAATCCATCAATCCGCTGAAAACCTTTTATGCGTCGGTTTTCAGAAAAGATGAACAAGGGACTCCCAAATCCGGCTTTCAGATGGAGAACGCACTTTCCCGCGAACAAGCCCTTCGGTCGATCACCATTTGGGCGGCAAAAGCCAGTTTTGAAGAGCAGGAAAAGGGAAGCCTGGAGGCGGGCAAGTGGGCCGATTTTGTGCTGGTGGACACCGACCTGATGCGGGCACATGAAAAAGCCGTCCGGCATGCCCGCGTGCTAAAAACGTTTATTAGTGGCGAAGAAGTGTTTTCCCGGGAGTCAATTCCTTAGGTGTAGTTTCGTATCACCAAGCTGAAGAGAAGGACATGATGTATTCGTTTGTAGCACCTTATTTTCCGGTGTCTTGCAAAGAGTTGATTTGCTTGAGAATATTTTCCGCTTCAACGTAGCTTTTTTCGGCTTCACGACGGTTAACTTTTGAAAGCTCATGATAGGTTTTCATCAGTTGGTTATATTTTTCCTGAAGTTTTTCAACTTCTGATTTGCGTTTGAAAAATCGAAACATGGTGCTTAAGTTTTAAATTGTTTATTGAGCCAATGATATCGGTAGTTAAAAATGGATTGAAGCTGCCTGCGAACAAACAGGTCGTGCGCAAACTGTCCGAGCCAGCCAAAAGGCAGTTTGTAACTCACTTGGTCCGTGATTAGAACACCTGTTGGTGTCTCCGAAAAATGATGTTCGTGATGCCACATGGAGTAGGGCCCAAAACGCTGTTCGTCAACAAAAAATTGCTTTTCGCGAACTTGGGTAATTTCAGTGACCCAATTCGTAGTGAACCCTTTAAACGGACAAACCCGGTAGGTGACGACCTGTCCGGCGTACATGGGTTTCGGATCACCAGAAGTAATTTTAAATAGCATGTGTGCGGGCGTAATGCGCTCCAGATTAGCTGGGTTGGAAAAAAACTCCCAGGCTTCGTCGATCGAAACCGGGAGCTTTTGTTCAACCAGTAAAGTATAAATTCCAGCATGTTTTTTAATGGTCATCATGGCGTTTGAGACAATGGGATAGCCATTGCTGTATTTGAAACAGGAAACATGCAGAAATGTTTAATGATTGTTTAAAATACTTAAACAAAACAAAGACTACTTTTTACTAAATTTATTAGTTATCTAGATTACGGGTATTTTCCCAGCGTGCAAAATTCAACGAAGAGAAAAAGCCCATCAGCATGCCATCAAATATTCGTACGGCTTGCAGGCGGGTTAATGCGTAGTTGATTTTTTGCTTTTCCGCCTCAATATTTTCCTGCCGGTTTTCCAAAAAACGATGGAAATCAGCCTGGCTTTGTTCGAGGTTGTTGATACGTTCTTCGTTTGGGTTGAAAGCTAAAAACGAACGAATGCTGGTGTTTTCCCAATTGAAATCATTGGCATAGTCCTGAAGCAGCGATTCCGCCTGGCTTGGCAAAGAGTTTTCCCAGTTGGTAAAGGGTTTGATCAGTTGTAACAGGTCACGGCGCTTCACTTTTTCTGCTGATTCTTCGAGCTGATCCAACTTGATGTGTTGGCGATCGACAAGTTTTTCCAATTCGTTCCAAGCGGTAGCCAACGTTCTAAAATCGGCTACATCGCTTACGGCTTGGTCGCTGGGCAATCCAATGAAGAAAATATCTGAATGTTTGGTTGGTTCGTTGGCCACGATGTACTCTACCCGGTCTTCGAGCTCTCCCACAATGGTCCGCAGGTTGTGTATTTCAGCTTGGATCGAGGCAAATTCAAAGTTGTTGAGCAGGCTTTCAATTTTGTTGTAGGAATCTTGGATGGCGGTCAGCTTTTCTTCGACGATCTGGTCCCGGTTTCCGGCAGCTTTTACATTGGGCGTGGCAAACCATTCGTTTGTGTTGCCCTGAATGTGCAAATAGATCGTGGCTTCGGCTACGTCGGTTTCTGTCTTGGTTGTGGTTCCGTTATCGTAACTCCAATAGGTTGAAATTTTTACCTTGATGTAGGTTTTCTCCACTTTGTCAACCGGAATAAACACATCGGTTTGGTGTTTGTTGATCAGCTCGCTGTTCACTAAAAGTTTGATCTTGGTATCCGACTCCAAATCGATCTTTTCATCAACCATTTCCCACTTGTGAATCACCCCGTTTTTTTCATAAATCAACTTGTTATAGCCCCGGGAAATGATTTTAGCATCGTCTCCCAATTCAGCGTAGGTGTCCGGAAATTGAACAAAATCAGCGCGGCCGCCTTTGCTTTGGGTTACCAGGGTGAATTGCTCCCCTTTGTTAACATCGACTTCGGAGCCATCCGGAATGTATTTTCCTTCAATAAACAGTTCAATAAACGGTTTTCTTAATGGTTCTGCGGTAAAAACGGATCCGAATGAAACAAGCAGAATGAATGATAAAACAGTAATTTTTTTCATAGCAATTCAAACTTGAGGTATGCTTAAGGCCTTAAAATTAGTGAATTCGGAATGGCTTGCAAATATTTTAAAGCATGTGCCTTCCGTGTTCCTGCTTCCCTTTTGATGATTTTTACGGTTTTACTGAATGATTGACTGTTTATTTTCAAGATGTAAGTACCCGCCCTTAAGCTTGTTAGATTGATTGTTGCTGATTTTTCAGGAGCCGAAATCTGTTTGATCAGGCTTCCGTGGATTGAATATAAATAAGCTTGATCGATGGAGTAGGGTGATTCAATCCGGATAAAATCGTTGGCTGGGTTGGGATAAACCCGAATTTCATCGATTCGTTCCAGTATGGTATTTTCGGTCACAATGTGGGGTTGTTCAAACTGGCGGGTCGAAAATAGGTGGTTCCCACCGGGGGAAGTGCCTAAATTGAGACAGCCATTTTCATTTTCGAAACGGGCGACAGCAAGCTTTTGATCGTTTTGAACCTTTCTGATCCTACGGGTGTTTCTGATATCAAGTTCGATGTTCAGGAAGAGTTTGGAGCGATATTGGGAGAAGTTAAATTGGGAATTGAAGAGAAGACGAGCATCGACCTTCAACCATGGGAATACAAAATTTACAAACGCATATAGGTTTTAGTTTAGGTTTAGTTGGTTTATTAGTTTGAAAAGGGTTCGCATTTGCGACCCTTTTTTTATATGAAAAAACCGCCTTGGTCTGCCAAAGCGGTTTAATATTCACTCAATATCGTTGAGGAGTTTTTTCAGTTCGTCAAACGAAAGGTCTAATAGCGTCATTATTTTTGAAATTTTAGGTACTTCGCTGTCAATGAACTCCTTCCGTTTTATTTCGATTATTTTAGAAATGGCATTTGAAGTAACAAAAAAACCAATCCCCCTTTTATTGTCGATAATTTCCTGATCCTGCAAATAGGAATAAGCACGCATAACCGTGTTTGGGTTCACTTCGAGCGATGCAGCAAACTCTCGAACCGAAGGGATGCGTTCATCGGCTTTCCATTTTTCTTCCATTATGCCATCGGCCAGCAAATCGGCAATTTGTAGAAAGATTGCTTTTT
>JAGXIR010000188.1 GCA_024635605.1 Sunxiuqinia sp. | reverse complement strand
CCACTCGGTGCCCAATTCTGCCAATTTTTCATTCAGGACATCTTGTGTTGTTACGCCACTGAGTGGATTCATTACGGCTCTTGCGCGCACCAGGTTCACCGCCTGGTCAGCAGTCATCGAAATATTACTGCTTGCTCCTCTCGTCAAGGCTTCTGCATACACCAGAAGAATTTCGGCATAACGAATCACGATCATGTTCTTATTACTTCCGGGTGCCGTTCTCCCTTCAATCAGTTCTGTTGATGGTTGAATCCATTTCCCAGCGCCCCACTTTTTCCGGGCATTGTTAATGAAAACATCCCCTTCTCTGTTCTCGTTGTTTATCCATGCTGGTAAAGTTCCCCATTCATTTTCAATTTCGGTCATTCCAGCTGGTGTCCAATGAACAGATGTTTCAAGCCGAACTGTTTCGCCCCGGTCCAGCATAAACTTGATATACTTTTTGGTGGGTTCATAAAAGTTCCAACCGCCTCCAGCACCGCTTCTGACCGGAGTCCATTGGAGTCCAAACGGGGCAAACAGATGACCAAACCGATCTCCGGTGCCGGAGTTAAAGTCAGAATACTGGAATTCGAGAATGATCTCATCGTCTAATTTTCCGGCTTTTTTGAATAAGTGGTAAAAATCAGAGGCCAATTCGTATTCTCCCGAACTGATGATCGCTGCAGCTGCAGTTGCCGCTCCCTGGTAATCTTCCATTTCCTGATAGGCCAAAGCCTGCAGTGCGTAAGCCGTGTAACGGGTAACTCCTCCCGGAATATCCGTTCGTTTGTTAGGATTCATATCCGGCAAAAGTGGTATTACTTCATTCATTTCGTCAACAATGTATTGCATAACCTCCATTTTGCTACTACCCGGTGTGTTCTGGATATTATCAAGTTGATCGATGACAATTATTCTTCCAAAAGCTTTTGCCAGGCTCAAATACAAATAAGCTCTGATGGTTCTGCACTCGGCAATGTACTGGTCTGCCAATGCATCATTATTAGTCGCTTCACGATATTTCTCGATTTCATCCATTTCCGAAAAAGCGTTGATGATATCGTTGTAATGATTTTGCCATACCGCATTCATGTTCCAGT
Source organism: Sunxiuqinia sp. (assembly GCA_024635605.1). Taxonomy (GTDB): domain Bacteria; phylum Bacteroidota; class Bacteroidia; order Bacteroidales; family Prolixibacteraceae; genus Sunxiuqinia. The sequence goes on along the minus strand of JAGXIR010000188.1, from coordinate 10,848 downwards.
GGCTGGGCAGGTACTGAAAATTATCTTGTTCCTGCATGGGAGCCTGATCACCGGCAGCATTCACATCGTCGCCACGAATACCAAGCGTTACCGGTTCCTCCCACCCCCGTGTGTATAAGCCATAATAGGCTCCCCGCAAGGGCAAAATCATATTTTGGCTAATGGTGTAATCCACATCACTGGTGAAAGATTCATCCTCAAAAGGTTCGTTCAGCTTCTCGGTACATCCGACTACCGAAATCAGTAGCACCCCACTAAAAAATACAGGTGCAATATATTTTATTAAATCTTTTAATTTCATGTCTTTAAGTGTTTAGAATTTAAGATTTATGCCAACTGTGTACACGGCTGGAACCGGATAAAACTGACGATCAATCCCGTTTGGAACTTCCGGCGTAAAACCATTGTATTTGAATACCGTTAAAGGTTTCTCTGCCGTAACATAAATTCTGGCATCAGGCATTCCCGGCCCAATCAGTTGATTTCCTTTAATATTATAGGCCAGTTGAATGTTTTGAATCCGGAAGTAAGCGCCATCTTCAAGAAAGTAATCACTAAAATTCTGGTTCCAACCTTTTCTCAGACCTGCAGCGGAAGGATATTTATTGGACGTTCCTTCACCGTTCCACACACCCGTTGCCAGATCAGCATCGAGATTTGTGTCGTTAGTCCAGATAATTTCACCCCTTTTTCTATTGAGTATCTTATTTCCACTCTGGCCTTGAATATTCATCGAGAATTCCAGATTCTTAAATGTTAAACCCACAGATGCACCGTAATTGAACGTAGGAATGTATGAACCTATAAACACTTTATCATCATCATCAAGAACACCATGACCATCTTCACCTTTCCGCTGTTGATCTTTGAACCTAAGATCGCCGGGCACAAGCCCATTTGCCATTGCGATAGGGTCTGAGTCAATTTCAGCCTGATTCTGATATACTCCGGCAACTTCGTAACCAAAAAACGACAGCAACGGTTCGCCAACCTCGGTTCTTTGCCGGAATTCGGCCTGACCTCCATCCAGGTAGGCTTGACCATACAAGTCACGAACTTCATTTTTAAGGGTCGATAGGTTACCGCTAATCGTATACTTCAGATCACGGTTGATTTCTCCTCTCCAGGTGCCGACCAATTCCAAACCTGAGTTCCTGATGGTACCTACATTTCGAAGCACACTACCCGACTGAAGTTTAAGGCTAACTGGAATAGCAGCATCCTCGGTGTCACGGACAAAATAATCGGCCTCAATACTCAAACGATTGTTGAACATTTCAGCATTTAATCCGATATTAATTCCGGTCACAGTTTCCCAACCCAAATAACCAAAAGTACTGGTTGTGGTGGTTCCGTCCACTTGGGTATCGTCAATAGCGAAAAAAACCGGGTTGGTGGTGTTTGCTCCATCCTGGCGGGCAATTCTATCGTTACCCAACTTTCCCCAACCACCTCTTAATTTTAGGTAATTGAGAATATTTCCTTGCTGAACAAAGTCTTCTTCAGTAACGACCCAACCGAGTCCAAATGCCGGGAAGGTGCCCCAGGTCTCCTGATACTTTTGAGTACCTTCTCTACGAATTGTAGCATAGGCGATATACCGGTTTTTATAATTGTACGAGATCCGTCCAAAGTAGGACAAACCATGAAGACGCTCTGCATTATCATCAGCATCTTTGGATGCCTCAGACTGCGTTTGACCGATGTACCACGCGTTCTCATTGATGGGTATATCTTCGGCCGAGGCTACCAAATAATCCCACCATTCATCCCGGTAGGACGTACCAACCATTGCGGTAAGATTATGGTCTCCAAAACTGTCAGTATAAGTTAGCGTATTATCCCAGAACTGGTTAACATCTGTTGTGCGGGAAGAACTAATGGTTGAATGGATTCTGTTGGTTGAATTTGTAATATAATAAGGCAATCCAACACCCCTGCCTTTCAAAAACAGCATGGAGAGATTATAATTTGTTTTAAATGTAAGCTGATCGGGGATAAAACCAGCTCGGCATAAATGCCACTTTGAATTTCCCGCTTATCTTGTCTTGTATTGTTAAAAGCCAAGCTAAGGAAAGGATTTTGAGAGCCGCGATAGTCCAAAAGTTGCGCGCTGGCATAATTACTTGGAAAGTCGACGTTGGCTTCCAGAAGCTGTTCATAGTTCTCGTTGTCATACACTGGCAAAATAGGCACGGCATGATAAGCGCTAAACCAAGCAGCATCGCTGGCGATATCTCGCATGCTATTGCTTACACTAAAATTGACACCCGCCTTTAGCCAACTATTCGCCTGATGATCAACAGATGTACGCAAGGTCATTTTCTTATAAAGTTCATCTGCTTCTAAAAGACCTTCCTGTTCATAATAACTCATGCCCATTGAATAAGATGTTTTGTCGTTACCGCCTAAAATGGACAATGAATGATTTTGTTGCGGAGCAAAAGATTTCATGATTTCGGCATACCAATCGGTATTTACATTCGGAACATTGGGATTAATTCTACTTCTTCCGTAGCGTTGCATGGCGTTTTGAATAAAGCTGAGATCAATAGGATCGCCTACTTGATTAATGTAATTGACAAATTGCTCAGCATTGGCCATTTTCATGACATTTTGAGGAACCTGCACACCATAGTACCCTTCATACGTAATGGAGGTTTTGGTATTAAGCGAACCCTTTTTGGTCGTTATTAGTACTACCCCATTGGCTGCTCTCACACCGTAAATAGCCGACGCCGAGGCATCCTTAAGAACCGAAATCGTTTCGATATCAGAGGGGTTAAGAAAGTCAATATTATCGAAATACATCCCATCCACGACATACAGAGGAGCAGAATTGCTACTGCTTGGGAATGATCCTACTCCACGAATCCTAACAGTTGGACCACTTCCGGGAGCACCGGAGTTGACGATTTGAACACCGGCAACTTTCCCCTGTAATGCCTGCATGGCCTGCCCTGTAGGAGTTTTTGAAATTTCGTCAGATTTAACTGTCGTAATCGCTGACGTTAAATCTTTAACTTTTAATTGTCCGTAACCGACTACAACCACTTCATCAACTAACTCGGTTGATTGCGCCAACTGAACATTAATAGTCGTTCGATTATTAACCGGAATTTCCTGAGTCTCCAGACCGACAAAGCTAAAAACAAGCACGTCGTTGCCTGCTGTCTCGATGGTATAATTCCCGTCAAAATTGGTGATGGTTCCGGAAGTCGTTCCCTTGATAATGATACTAGCCCCAGGAATGGGTTCTCCGGTTTCTGATTCTGTTACTGTTCCGGTGACAGCAATTTGCTGCGAAGAGACGACAGTAACTGAAAAAATCAAGTAAAAAAGAAACATTAGTTTTTTCATAGTATACCTTTTTGATTCAGTTTGTGACACAAAACTACGGCGCGGAATTACTTTTAAGAAAATTTCACATACACTTCTAATTCACACAGCCTGATGAAGTGTAATTCCCAACTCATCATTAACTCACACCCAACAATAAGTTACAGATCATATAGCTAAATAACAGCTTATTAGATAATCTCATATTTTAGATCTTCTCATTTTTTGACCGTATATTGTACAACATGTTTTTGCTAAAATTTGTTAAAAAATAGGCTCCCAACGATAATATATCGTTTACTGAACATTAATAGATACCGGCAAAAACAATAAATTGTTACTTTCGTAAGCGAGGTATATTGCTTTTATCTGGTCTTAATCACCGACTCACAAATCAATATTTTTAAACACGTGATATGTTTTAATCGATCAAAAAACCTAAGGAAATGAGAAGTTACATCCTGCTGCTGTTCATCTTCGGAAATGTCATGGTGGGCCCCGCGCTTTTCAATGCAAGTGTATCTCATGGAAATACGAAGGTAAATACCATTAAGAATTTCCAAAAAGAAACCTACCAGGGTGCCAAACAAAACTGGTCGGTTGACCGGTGTCCCAATGGGTTTATGTATTTTGCCAATCACGGTGGCTTGCTCGAATTTGACGGCATTACCTGGAAACTCCATCATCTTCCCAACGAAACTATTCTGCGAGCGGTGCTGGTTGCTTCCGACTCACTTATTTATACCAGCGGTTACCGGGAAATGGGCTACTGGACAGCGGACGAAACCGGCCAATTGCACTATCAGTCGTTGAATGAGCTGGCCGAAAGGTATTTTTCCGACAACGAAGAGTTTTGGAACATTGCCATGGTGGACGACGCAGTTTATTTCCACTCCTTCAACAGTGTACTCATGTACCGCGATAATCAAATTACACCGGTTGAGTTACCCGGCTTTGCCAACACCATGCATCGCGTGGGCAACAACCTATTGCTTGCCGTGCGTAACCAGGGAATTTTTAAAATTGAAGACGGCCGGGCCGTTCCGTTCATTCAGTCGCCGCTTTTCGAAAACATCATGATTCGTTTTATTCTGCCGTCCCCAGGCGATCAGCTGATGATTGGCACCAATTCAAATGGGATCTTTATTTGGGACGGAAATTCCATCGAGCAATGGAACCATGAATGGCATGACTATTTCAGAAAAAATGAAGTCAACCGGGGTTACATGGACGATCAAGGCCATTTCATTATTGGCACCATCATGGACGGAATCGTAGTGTTTGATGAGCATGGCAACCGAATAGCCAATTACAACACTTCCAGCGGACTTCAAAACAACACGGTATTGGGAATTTCCACCGACCAGTTCAACAACATCTGGCTGGCGCTCGACAGCGGCATCGATTTTATTTCCAACGCCAGCAACCTGGGATTCATGATCGAAACCATCCCCAACATTGGAGCTGTCTACGATGCGGCGATTTTTGAAGATCTAATTTACCTCGGGACCAACCAAGGCTTGTTCACCCGAAGTTTATATGACGACCAGTCAGAATACGCGCTTGTCCCGGGTACTCAGGACCAGGTCTGGGATATTCACGTCCACAACGATCACCTTTTTGCGGGCCACAACGACGGGGTGATTCTACTAAAAAACGGACAACAGCAATTTATCTCCCGGCAGTCGGGTGGCTTCTCCATCCGGCAGGACCCGATGAAAGCCGGCTACCTGTTGGCATCAACCTACTCAAGCATCATCCGGCTCAAGCAAGCAAACGGATCCTACACGCAGGATGGAACCATTAAAGGCTTCGTTGACCTGATTCGCTACATTGAAATCGATCACCTGGGCGATATCTGGGCCAGCCATATGCGGCGCGGAATTTATCGGCTTCAGCTTAACGACAAACGCGACAGTGTGATCAACAAAAGCTACTATGGACTAAATTCGGTGTTCAAAAAAGATCATTCGCTGCATGTTTTCAAGGTCGAAAACCGGATTGTCTTTACCACCGAAGAAAAGCTATACACCTATGACGATTTAAATGATTCAATCATTCCCTACAATTTTTTAAACGATCAGCTGAAAGACATGGCAGCAGCCAAACGAATTGTTCCGGCCCCCAATCATCATTATTGGCTGATTACCGATCGTGAGATTGGTCTGTTTCGGATTTTTAACAGTGCCGTTGAACCTATCAAAACTTACCCCCGTTCCATATTTTCAGGAAATGAGCTCATCGATGATTTTGAGAACATCCTGCCACTAACAGCAACCAAAGCCATTGTTTGTCTCGAAAACGGAATTGCCCAGATCGATGCTGGAACGACTTACACTGCTTCGATGATCGGTGAATACCAACCCAAACTGCGGGCTCTCGCACTGAACAACAACCGCCGGCAAACAACCCGTGGGCCCATCAATACGCAGGATGTCTATATTCAGTCCAAATACCACAACATTCAACTACAATACTCCTTTCCGTTGTTTACCCACAACCCGATCTACTTTCAGTCCTTTTTGAAAGGGCTGGACCAAGACTGGACTGAACAGAACGCTGTGCCCCTGTTCAGCTTCGACCGACTCCCTGCCGGTGAGTACGAGCTGCTGGTGAAAGCGGTTGACCAGTGGGGAAATGAAAGCCAGGTGAATTCGCTTCTAATTGAAGTAGCGCCACCATGGTACCTGACCAACTATGCACGAACAGGCTATTTGATTGGATTTATTGGCATTCTGTTCGGTTTTCGAACCTGGGGAATTAGACAAACCAGAAAGAAGGAGCGGTTGGAGCATGAGAAACGAGAAAAGGAACTCATCCGGCTCAGAAATGAAAAATTGCGAAACGAAGTGCAACACAAGAGCAAGGAACTGGCCAACTCAACCATGTCGATCATCAAGAAAAACGAACTACTACTTGAAATTAAGGAAATTGCAGCCCGCCAAAAAGAACAGTTGGGATCGCGCTACCCCGACAAATACTATTACCATTTAACCCGCAAAATTGAAGAAAATATTACCAGCCAAGACGACTGGCTGGTCTTTGAAACCAATTTTGAGCGGGCTCACGAACAATTTCTGAACAAGATTAAGGAAATGTATCCCGAGCTGACGGCTAAAGACCTGCGCCTGTGCGCTTTTCTTCGTATGAACCTGTCATCCAAGGAAATTGCACCTCTCTTAGCCATATCGGTCCGGGGCGTTGAAAATCACCGTTACCGTCTGCGAAAAAAAATGAGCCTCGATCACGATGAGAAACTGATTGATCTGATACTGGAGCTTTAAGCCCGGTTGAACTTTTTTAATGAAACGAATTTATTTTTCTAGGTAGTTTTTCAGGAATTACTATATTTGCACTCGCATTCAAACACGGGTGTAGCTCAGTTGGTAGAGCACTGGTCTCCAAAACCAGGTGTCGGGCGTTCGAGTCGCTCCTCCCGTGCAAAAAGAGTTGTTCTTCGGAACAACTCTTTTTTTTTGTGAACCTGCTGGCACAAAACCCGAACCAACGAATGCAGAATTTAAAGGGATCAATTCATAATTGGGGTGGACTTAAAATAGGGACTGATATGAAACCTGCAAAAAACAGCTTGACTTTCCAAATTATATAACCTTTGGCTTATCAGCCGGATTTTACTTTTTGTCTTGACACCAAAAGTAAACAAAAAAGTCAAGGCTGATTTTTATCCGCAAGCTCCATCTTCCGAAAAGCTAAGTTCAGCGGGTGATTTCCTCCTGTCGTCGGAACTTCCCGCTTGCACTAAGCTTTTCGTTTGATTCCACTTTTGATAAAAATAGGCCACTCCTGAACAGTGACTGTCGTGCTACCCTCCTGTCTTCACCTGTCTCCCGTTCAGAGTTGTCAACCAGCTGAACCGATAACTGACAATTGTCGGATCTCTTACAAGGCCTTCTGTTTTGTGATGTGAAAAATTGATCTATTCGGTTATCCACCCTAATGTTATACTGATCCATTTAAAGCTTCTATGTCAATTATTTAGAGTATATCCACTTAACATATCTATTCTAATAAGACGTTATGGACACTAGCACCTCCCCATCTTACTCCACTAATCCACTTTTTCCGATCCTTCCACCAATCCCAAAAGCATCAACACTTTTGTTCGTAAAGAACATCGTCTGAGGGTTTTGAAATTAGGATTATTTGCCGGCCAGTGAGGGCTTCACTCGAAGTGAAACCCTCACGAATCGCGTCACTGATTCTTTTCCCCTGTCACCAAGCGTTTTAATTACTCAACCGATGAAATTGATATTTTTTCTCTTTTCAACCCCTTTCCGGAGACGGTCAATTCAATGTCTCCAGCTAGTTCCGTACTTTGAACCAAAACCACCAACTTACCGCTAAACAACTTCATTGTTGGCTTGTGGAACAGTTCCAGTGATGTCGCATCGCCGTTGCAGGCTGCCCGGTATTTCCCATCCCCGTTCACTTCGAATGTTAGTTGGTTGGTCGCCGTGGGACAAGGAATGCCATTTTCATCAACCACCGAAACCGTCACAAAGCTGATGTCATTCCCATCCGCTTGAATTGTTGACCGGTCGGACTCCAGCACGATACGATGGGGAGCTCCCGAGGTGCGAATTATTTTTTCTTCAGCAGGTTGACCGTTTTCATTGAAAGCAACCACTTTCAGTTCGCCCGGTTCATACACCACATCGTTCCACATCAGCCGGTAACGCTCCAATTTCGAATTGTCGTTTTTGGTTTGCACTCCCCTACTTTTCCCATTCACAAAAAGTTCGGCACTGTTGTAACTGCTATAAACAAACACCGGAATGGTATCTCCCTCCTTACCTTCCCAGTTCCAATGAGGTAAGATGTGCAAGGTCGATTCATTTGTATCCCAGCGGCTTTTATACCAGTAATACCGATCTTTGGGCAAACCGGCCAAATCGCAGATACCAAAATAGGAACTGCGCGAAGGCCAATATTGGTCGTATGGCGTCGGCTCTCCCAGGTAATCAAACCCGGTCCAAACAAATTCACCGATCACCCAGTCTTTGTCATCCTGCAGCACGGCATCATCTTCCGGCAGGTTGCTCCAGTTACAATACTCCAAATCGTAGGATGAGACCTGCCCATCGTCGTACATTTTGCCAACGGCTTGTTCAACCGGAAACTTGTAAATTCCCCTGGAGCTCACTGTCGAAGCCGTTTCAGATCCCAAAAGTAAGCCTTGGGGAAAACGTTCAAAAGCCTCTTCGTAAAGATGCGTTCGATAGTTTAATCCCGGCACATCCACAATGGCTCCGAACCCAGACGCCATCACAGCTTTCACCTGATCCATACCAACAGTAACCGGGCGGGTCGGATCTTCACGATGAAAAATATCCTGAAGTCTCTTTGCGCGCTTTACGCCTTCGCTACCATGCTGATCAGGAACCTCGTTTCCACTGCTCCACATCACAATACAAGGGTGATTGCGGGTTGCACGCACTAAGTTCACGAGATCTTTTTCATGGTATTCATCGAAAAAACGATTGTAGCCGTTTTTCACCTTCGGTTTTTTCCACTCATCAAAACTTTCCGCCAGAAACAGCATCCCCATTTCATCACAAAGTTCGAGCTGTTCGATGGACGGCATGTTATGGGCACTGCGAATCGCATTGGCTCCCATGTCTTTCATCAGTTGTATCTGGCGTCGAAGAGCCGCCTTGTTCACCGCTGCGCCCAAAGGACCCAGATCGTGATGCAGACAAACACCCTTGAATTTACGCAGCTCCCCGTTCAGTTTGAATCCTTCTCCGGCATTATAGCTGATCGTACGAACGCCGAAACGGGTGGTCTGCTCATCCTGAAGCTGGCCATTCTCGTCGTATAATTTCGACTCGGCATAATACAAAGTGGGAGATTCCGGACTCCAGAGCCCGGGATTCTTCAAAGCTATATTTTGTTCAAATTCATTGCCAAAAAGCTTTGTCGCTGTGGCTGTTCCCAGCACGTTTCCGTCAGTATCTTTTATGGCTGTTTCCAAACGAAGGTTCTGTCCCTCAACCTTCGTTTTAATATTGACTTTGGCCAGACTGTCGGACACGAAAGGGGTTGTCACAAAAGTTCCCCATAGTTGAAAATGATTCTCAGGTAGCACCAGAATGCGTACTTTTCGAAATAATCCTGCCCCCGGATACCACCGGGACGACAAGGGTTTTGGCGAAAGGTGCACGGCCAACAGGTTATTTCCGTCTGCAGTCACCTGATCGGTGATATCGAGATTAAAATAAGCATAGCCGTAACCCCACTCGCCTGCTTTTTCACCATTAACAAACACCTCCGGATCGCTCATCGCACCTTCAAACACCACCAAAACACGACTGCCTTCTGTAATTTCAGGAAGCTGAAAATTGGTTCGGTACCAACCATCGCCAATATGTGGCAGTGCTCCGGTACGTCCGGTTTTTTCCGACGCCTCTTGCTCATTGTTCTGGCTAATGGCAATCACTTGTTTGTCCACCTCTTTATCAAACGGCCCATAGATCGCCCAGTCATGAGGGACCGAAACTGTTTCCCAAGCAGAATCGTCAAAATCGAGGTGTTCAGCATGCTCAAAATCACCCTTACTGAATTTCCAGTTCTTTTCAAGTAAGACCGATTGGCTTTGAGCTTGAACAGGCAAAAAGCAAGTCATGGATAAAAGGATCAGCAATAAAATCGTAGTTAGTTTCTTCATTTTGGCTTGAAATGTTTTGTGTTCGTAATTGAGATTGACGGTAAAAATAGCTAATTTTCAAGAAATGCATCCAATGCCCTGGTCGGCCTTCCGTCATCTCCCCACACACTGAGGGCGTATCGGCTCCACGACCTGGCTCCCTGGGGTTCCCAATAAAAAACACCCAAGCCTTTTTGATTCGGCACCGCCTTCACCCTCGCGATCACGTCTTTCAACATGTCGCAAGTATTCTGGACTTTGGTGTCTTCGCCTCCTGTTTCCACGACCATGACTTCTTTCCCATAACGTTTCGCCATATCTTCCATATTGGCACTCAAATCATCAATTGAAAGCGTGTAGTCTGGCTTACCTTCTAGCCAGTAAGGATAATAAGACATGCCAATCACATCATATTTTGCACCGTGTTCTGTAGCTGCATCAAACCACCATCTAAACCGCTCACTCTTATTGCCCTGATCAACATGAAGAATAACCTTGGATTCGGGGCTTACGGCTTTTACGGCATCGTAACCTTTATTAATAAGTTGTACCAACTGTGGCCAATTATCCGTACTTCCTTCGGGATAAATCATTCCACCCGGAATTTCGTTTCCTAGCTGAACCCATTCAGGAGTGACTCCTGCAGTCTGAAGTGCTGTCATCACATCAAAGGTATAATCGTACAAATCACTCAACAAGGTCGGAAAATCATGTCCCTCCCAGGCAGCTGGCTTGCGCTGTTTCCCGGGATCAGCCCAACTATCGCTGTAATGAAAGTCGATCATCACCCACATTCCCCATTCTCTGGCACGCACAGCCATCTCCACAGTTTCTTCTTTGCT
>JAGXIR010000187.1 GCA_024635605.1 Sunxiuqinia sp. | reverse complement strand
TTTTTCGGGAAGATTGGGAATAATCATCGGTTCTGAATCCAGCTCCAGCATGTTTTCTTTCAACTTTGCCACAAAAATATGTCCGTGTGACCAATAAATGTAAGCCTGCCCGTCTTTGTCGATCAGCACGTTGGGATCGATGCCTTTAATGCCTTTAATGTTCTCTCTCTGGGTAATATAAGGTCCTTCAGGCTTGTCGGCCACCGCTACGCCAATACCAAAACCTTTTCGCCCGTTTTCATCCACTTCATTGGTGTTGGCCGGAAAATAAAAGTAGTACTTGCCATTGCGCTCGATACAATCGGGCGCCCACATGCTGTACGATGTAGAATCAATCCAGGGGGCATCATATTGGCTGACAATCATGCCATGATCGGTCCAATCAGTCAAACTCTCCGACGAAAACACATGGTAATCTTCCATACAGAACCAGTCTTTCCGAAGATTTTTACCATCGGGAACCGGAATATCGTGTGACGGGAAAACATACACTTTGCCGTTAAAAACCCGCGCCGACGGATCGGCTGTAAACTGATTGCGAATAAATGGGTTTTGGGCAAACGCCGCAGTACTGAACAGCACAATTAAAGCGCCTGTCAGGTAGAATTGAAATTTCTTATTTTTCATTTTAGTCGGAATAAAAATTCATTGCATTTAAAATGGGTTAGCTGGCTGGCTCGAATCCAGACAACCGATACAAGCACTATTGAACCTACTCACCCGGGACCAATCGATATTGACCAATTTTCCATCTTTTCAAAAGGCAGATCGATCAACCGATGGTTTATTCATAAGCACGAATGGTTCGTTCGTCTTTTTCAATTAAATCATCCAGATTATTCACCGGACGTTCCAAATCATAAGGAATTGGCCGTTGGCTAAACTGCTGGAAATAGAGCAGACAAGCATCTTTCCACTCCGCCGCATTCAGGCTTTGGTCGCGCAGTTTATGCTGAACCCTGCCAAAACGATCCTCGTCAACATAGCGTTCTGCCTGGTCCCAAGTTTTCTGGAATTGCCGTACGTGCTGCACCCCGTAATCGTAACGGTAACAAAGCTCGTCCCATAGGGTCCGTCCGTTTTTCATTTGATAATCCCACGGAACGTGATGAAACCACAAAAGTAAAGCTTCAGGACAAGTCTCGGGATTGCTAAAATGAGTTTTCAGTGGTTCGTGGTATTGGCTTACCGCATCGCTTCCGCTCGCCGTGCGGTCAAAGCCAATCCCTTCAGAATCGGCTTGGTGATAATAGGGTGGCGTCCAGTCTTTGCGCATGCCTTGTGGCGCCCACCAAGGGCCCGGCCCGTAATGATGGTGAGCAGCAAAAATGTGATGTAAGCCAAGCGGCATCATGTAATCCACGGCGGCTTCATGGCTGTTAAGCATCATTTGTTTCACCGGTTTCAGAAAATTCAAATCCCACTCCATTGGCAAAACCGTTTCCTGATCCTCTTCCGCCAACAACGACGGGCTAAAAGTCAGCTTTAGCCATTCGTCGGCAATTTGTTCGCTCGATAGTGAGCTGTCCCACGCCTGCCGTCCATAAGCATACCAGTTGGCCTGAGCAAAATCGTGCCCGCACCAGTTCTCATCCAACCCAATATTGGCCACTCCGGCAATGGCTGTTTGTTTCTGTTCGAAAAGACTTCCATCGGTCGTACGGGCAACTGTGCTTCCTTCGCCTTCCTGCCAGGTTTCGCTGTGCAGAAATTCCTCCCACATGGGCGCCAGAAAAACCAGGTGAACCGAATGACCGAGATATTCTTGAGTAATTTGAAGTTCGGCCATCACCGACGTTTGTTTCATGGCGCCAAATAATGGACTGAAGGGTTCACGCGGCTGAAAATCAATCGGCCCGTTTTTGACCTGAATAATCACATTATCGCGAAACTGTCCGTCAAACGGTTTAAACTCGTTATAGGCTTGCTTGGCGCGGTCTTCATCCGATGGGTTGTACACAAACGCACGCCACATTACCAATCCGCCATAAGGCTTCAGGGCATCCGCCAACACATTGGCGCCGTCAACATGATTACGCTCAAAGTCCTGTGGACCCGGTTGCCCTTCGCTGTTGGCTTTCACCAGAAAACCGCCAAAATCGGGAATCAATGTATAAATCTCCTTTGCTTTGCTTTTCCACCAGTCAACAACTTCGGCATTCAGCGGATCGGCTGTTGTCAGTCCTCCGATAACCATGGGCGAAGCGAAGTTGATGGACAGGTAGGTTTTAATTCCGTAAGGACGAAGCACATCTGCAATGGCTTTAACCCTTTGCAGATATCCCGCGGATAATATTTTAGGTGAAGCGTTTACGTTGTTTATAACGGAACCGTTGATACCGATAGACGCGTTCGCCCGCGCATATTCTTCCCATAATTTCATATCTTTTGTTGTTACTACGAGCGAATCACTTCCTGCACGCCAAAAAATGGAATGCCCGGCATAACCGCGTTCAACTGTGCCATCCAGATTATCCCAGTGGTTCAGCAGCCGGTGTTCCCAGGAAGGATTGACCAGCTCTTCACTGATGGCTCTCCCGGTTTGCTGACGGCGCAAAAGCTCATACACACCGTACAAAATTCCCCATTCGGTATTGGCCTGAATGCCTTCGGCTGAAAGCCTGAATCCGTCACCCGTAATCTGTTTATCACGAATCAGCGCCAGTGTAACTACCTGTCCTGATCTACCCTGCCACGATTGCTGCAACTCTTGTTTGGCGATCGTCAATGTTGCCGAACTTTTTTTGCAGACAACCTGCACCGGAATGTTGCTTTGTAAGCGAAGCCACAGCTGATACCCATTATCAGCATTCAACCCAAGCGCAAGAAAGAGCAAGATAACAAAGCTCAAAATTGTTTTCATAACTTTCAGTTTTTGGATTTCATTCTAAAAAATCGAATCACTAATTCTGAAATAGTCAAAATCGGCATAACCACCCGGATTTTCGGTGGCATAGTTGAACAAACCAAAGCGATAGCCCATAAAATGCTCCATTAAGGTGTACTCCATTTTCAATTCTCCACCAATGGGGTTCCATGTTTTTCCATCAAGGCTAAAATAGAATTTTGCCACGTCGATTTTGTTTCTGAAATCGCAGTCAATTCTAAAATAAACCTTGTTTTGCGAAAGTGGAATACGCTCAAGTTCAGTAGGAATATCGGTTTTATTGCTCACCATGAACACGTATTTCTGTCCATCAACTACTTTGACGCCAACCTGGCCGAACTTGCGCTGAAAAACAGTGAGCCCGGCGAAGTCGCCTTCATTCAGGCTCGAAGCATCAAGCATGGTCTTGCCTGAGCATACGGGACCAAAGGTGCGTTGAGTTAAGGTATTTCGCGATTTCAGGAACAAGCTGTCGATACGTCCGGTCTTCAGCCGCAGATAGCCTTTGCGTTCGGTAACCGACCACAGTGCATCGTCAGGGTTGTGATTCCACTGCCAAACCAGAGGCAAGTCCGGTTCTCCTGTTTTGCGGTCGAACTCGTCGTCGTTCACAATTCCGGGTATTAGTCCGCGGCTAACTGGCAGATCGAGCGTTTCGGGCACTTTGCCATCGACACCCAACACTGGCCAGCCGTCTTCCCAGCTTACCGGCACCAAGTACGGAATACGGCCCACCGAACCATTGTCCCGGAACAGGTAGGCAAACCAACGTCCGTCGGGTGTATCGATGAGGCCGCCTTGGGCAACGCCTTTATCCTGAAGCGCCACACGACCTTCCCAGGGCCCGTGAATTTCATCGGCACGGTGAACGACAACGGTACGCATTCCGCCTCGTGGCCAGGTAATTGCAACCAAGTAGTATTTCCCATTCACTTTAAAAAGCTGCGCCCCTTCTGCACCAAGCATAATATTGTCGCCTGCCGGAGCACTGGCATTTTCAATCAATACCTTTTCGCTTCCTTCCTTTACCCCCGATAAATCATTTTTAAGCTCAGCAATAAACAGCTTACCATTTCCCCAGATTATGTGTACCCGGCCATCATCGTCGAAAAAAATGGAATTATCGTGATACGATGGTTCAAACGTTTGTTCCTTCCATGGACCGTTTTCAATATCGCTGGTTGAAAAAACATAGGTTTTACCTGTTGTGCTTGAGAAAGTGGAGATAAAAAATGTGCCGTCATGAAAACGAAGACTGCTTGCCCATGATCCACGGCCATAAGTACTTTTCCCGTTTTCAAGATTCATGGCATCCACATCGGCAAGGGTTTCGTAAGCATAATTCACCAATTTCCAGTTTACCAAATCTTTCGACTTCATGATGGGAACACCCGGCGCCATGTGCATGGTGGTGCTGCTCATGTAATACGTATCATCCACACGGATCATCGACATATCAGGCACATCGGCCCAAATGATTGGGTTTTCGGCCTTTTGATACTGTGCAACACATGCCGAGGCCAGTAAAATGGTGGTCAGAATACTTAGACTAATTTTGATTCTCATCTCAATTTAAATTAGATTATTGGCTTCGTCATGATCGCAACACTGAAACTAACGCGATACAAATTATTCAGGAACAGCATCATTGGCCGATGTCGCATACAAACCCAGCAAGCAACCTGTAAAACCTCCGGCCACGTTAGTCGAAAGGATGTCGCCCGAAACAGTGCCACCCAAATTTACAAAGTCAGTGCCGTTGGTTGAATAGCTGAATTCGTATTCATCACCATTGGCCTGTACTTTTAAATGAACCGGATTTTTGATATCAATTGCTGTACTTGCAACAATCTTTGAATCCACCTGCCGGCTTCTTCGCGGCTTTTCATTACGTTCCAACAACAAATAATATTCGTCACCCTTTTTCGTAATTCCAAATACATAGTTCGAATGCTCGTTTTGCAGGGTCACTAGACCGGCCAGATCCTTTTCCGAAGCTGGTTTATAATCAAGTGTCGTTTCAAACGAAAAGTTTTTATGTTGCTGACGATGGAACAAGGTTGAAGTCGGCTTCACCTCCTTGATATTTACAGGGAAAGGATTAATTTGCAGGCCTTTTTTTGTCACCGTCATAAAATCTTCGCGAGGCCCTCTCAGTCCAATCCAGCGGTAGTCAAGTTTTTCAGAAGTGAAATTCTCGGTAAAAGTGAAGTTGCCATTGGGAAAAAACCCGTCTTGCCCGGTTTTGTTTTCAACGCCTTCAGGCATTTTCAACGTGGGCTCCATGGGAACCAATCCATTTTCGAAAACGGGAAATTCACCCGACCAATCGACAGGCAAAATAAAGGTTTCGCGACCGGTATTCACCATGTCTTTCTCGTTGGGACGAATGGCCAGGAATACGCCGTAATATTTGCCATCTGGACCTTCAACGATATCGGCATGACCAGCCCAATCCACTTTATTTGCGCGGTCTTGGGGAAAATGGCGCTGGGTCAGGATCGGATTGCTGGGTGCCGGTTTATAGGGTCCCCGGGGATTGTCGCTACTGAAAATCACCTCGCTATGCCAGCCTCCGGTTCCGCCTTCGGCACACATCAAATAATATTTATCGTTTTTCTTATATATATGAGGAGCTTCAATCCAGATGGGCTTTTTGGACAGGTCAACTCCGCCATCAACAATTATTTTGTCGGTTCCGGCAATGACCTGGTCATTTTCCACATCATAGTCCCAAATTTTAATCACCCGGTGTCCGTTGTACAGCTCTTTTCCCTGGTCTGGAGCATCGTTGTGAACCACATAAGCTTTTCCATCTTCATCAAAAAACATCGACGGATCAATGCCGTTGAATTTCAGCTTGATCGGATCGCTCCACCCTTTGAACGGGTCTTTGGTTTTCACCACAATATTTCCAAAATCACCGGCAAACTGCGTGGTAATCATGTAGAATGTGTCGTTATTGGGATTGTACTTGATGGCCGGGGCATAAACCCCCGCACTGATACCTGTGTCGTGAACTTTCAGCTGAGAAGTACGGTCGAGCACATGCCCAACTTGCTTCCAGTTCACCAAATCATTGGAATGAAAAATAGGTACTCCCGGAAACATGGCAAACGACGAGCTCACCAAAAAATAATCATCGCCTTTACGGGTAATAGCCGGGTCAGGATAACAGCCTTGCAAAATGGGGTTGTAAAACTCATCGGCTTTCAATGGATTGTCCTTATACACCTGATCATCTCCCTGATAAACCGCTTGTGTAAACACAGGTGTATTTTTGTTTTGACTGAATCCTGCAAGGGTGAACACAATCATAAAAACTAACAATAAACCAATTGGCTTTCCTTTTATGGACCTGTGTCCACCGAACTTTACTCTTTTCATCTCTAACTTTATTTAATATTTTAAAATCAACTATTTAATCGGTTTTGAATACGTTTGACCAACTTTTTTACCCAGGCATGACATCTGCGTTAAAAAAGTAACTGTACGTAGTGATAAAGGTCATCTTTCCAGACCTTGAAATCGTGATAACCATCCGGTATAACACGATAAATGTGCGGTACTTCATTGGCTTTTAGGTATTCGCTGGTCCGTTCGCTGAACCGGATCAAACCGTCTTGATCCCCACACGAGATCCAAAGCAGCTTCAATTGCTGTTTTGCCTTTTCAGGATCGGGTACCAGCGTTTCGGGTGCTTTGGTGTTGGGCGCTGATGAAAAACCGCCCACCCATGCAAACTTGTCGAGGTTGCCCAAACCGAAGTTCAGCGACTGCCCACCACCCATCGATAAGCCGGCAATCGCACGATACTCACGGTCTTGCTTTACCGGATACGTTTTGTCAACGAACGGAATCAGGTCTTCCAACAAATCCTGTCCAAATGTGGCAAATGCCTGCACTTTATCGGGCGCCATAATGTTCCCGGTAGCCCGGTCATCTTCCATTGCACGGCCATTAGGCAACACCACAATCATAGGTTTCAGTTTTCCATCGGCATACAGGTTATCGAATATTACATGGGGCACACCATTATTGAACCACTCTTTTTCATCGCCACCAATGCCATGCAACAAATAAAGCACCGGGTACTTTTTGTTTTCCGAGAAACCCGGAGGGGTGTAAACAAGAGCCTTTCGGTTGGTGCCAACAGTTTCTGAGGCATAAACGATGGTGTCAATTTTTCCGTGCGGGATATCACTGCGGACAAGATCGAAACCTTGCGGAGCTTGGTTGAAATCTTGCGAATAAGCAGCTAGGCTGAACAGCAAAAAGAAGAAGGAAAAAAGAACGACTTGTTTCATAATCAATTTAAGTTAGTTTTCTTAGGCCGTAGCAGAACATTAATGCGTGTAAAATTAAGCGATTAGTAAAGTCCCTGATTTCAATTTTAGATATATGACTTTAAAGTTTAGATATTTGAGCGGATTTGAAGACTTTTTGATATCAACTATGTCATTCCCCATATTTCATCCATGTCTTTCCATAGCAAGTTGACGAAAGAAATCAGAGCCACAGGAATTGATTTGTGCACCCAAAATGGTTCACCAAGCTGAA
>JAGXIR010000186.1 GCA_024635605.1 Sunxiuqinia sp. | reverse complement strand
GATGATTTCATTCCGGGGCAGGTTGTTCGGATCGCCATCGACCGAGTCCAACCCCCGCGTATTTACAGCATCTGTAGCGGGAATCATGAAAAGGAGATTCGCGTGCTTTTCAACATCAAGGAAGAAGGTTATCTCACCCCCAAACTGGCGAGCAGAATTCCGGGCGACAAGCTTCTGGTGTCGAAACCCTATGGCGGTTTTTTGGAAACCCCAAAACCGGCCTGGTGGATTGCCACCGGAACCGGCATTGCCCCGTTTTACAGCATGTTTCAATCAGGTCAATTTGAAAACAAAAAGCTGATTCACGGCGCACGTCATTTAAACCAGTTTTATTTTGAAGATGAACTGGATTGGGCTTTGGGACGCAACTATGTGCGGTGCTGCTCGCAGGAAAAATCATGCGATGTGTTTCCTGGCCGGGTGACTGACTATCTGAACACAGTCGACAACCTCCCGAAAGACCAGCTCTATTACCTCTGCGGCAAAGCGCTGATGGTGGTTGAAGTGCGCGACTTGCTGATTGGACGGGGCATTCCGTACGAAAATATCCTGGCAGAAATTTATTTCTAGTCAAACACAGACGATGGAAGACCGCTGAGATTATCGAAAAACTAGCGTCTTCAGCCACTTTCAAATACGTCCAACTGTTTTCGCATCTGATTCTCTTTTATAACTTTGCAGAAAAATTACACGATGGTCAAAGAAGCACTTTTTGGAAAAACATTGAGCGAACTGCAAGAGTTGGTCGTGGATCTGGGCTTCCCGAAATTTACAGCCAAACAAATTGCCGACTGGCTATATAAAAAAGAAGTGTCATCGATTGAAGAAATGACCAATCTATCGAAAAAAGCACGCGAAATACTCGCCGAAAAATATTCCTTCGGACTGGTTAATTCAACCAAAGTGCAGGAAAGTGTGGACGGAACGAAAAAGTACCTGTTTCCCACCGGCAACGGTAAGTTTATTGAAACGGCTATGATTCCGGACAGAGACCGAAAAACTGTTTGTGTGTCTTCGCAGGTGGGCTGCAAAATGGGCTGCCTGTTTTGCATGACCGGCAAGCAAGGCTTTCAGGGACAGCTGACAGCCGGCGAAATTGTGAACCAAATTCGCAACATTCCGGAATGGGAAGAAGTGAGCAACATTGTGTACATGGGCATGGGCGAGCCATTCGACAACCTGGACGAAGTGCTGAAAAGCACCGAAATCCTGACTGCGGAGTGGGGTTTTGCCATGAGCCCACGCCGGATTACCGTCTCATCGATTGGCATTGTGCCGGGACTGGTGCGTTTTTTAAACGAAAGCGAAGCTCATCTGGCCATCAGCATGCACACCCCCTTTCATGAGGAACGCCAAAAACTGATGCCCGTGGAAATCGCCTATCCGCTGGACGACGTTTTGGAGGAAATTCGAAACTGGGATTTCGGACGCCAGCGACGTGTTTCGTTCGAATACATTGTTTTTCATGGTTTGAATGACACGCCCGCACACATCAAGGAAATGTCCCGCATTCTCGATGGCATCAAGTGTCGCATTAACCTGATCCGCTTTCACCCGATACCCGACACACCACTGAAAGGAACCGACGAAGCAACTTTGGAGCAGTTTAAAGCGGGTCTGGAAGCCAAAGGAATTACCACCACCATTCGTGCCTCGCGCGGACAGGATATTTATGCGGCTTGCGGTCTGCTGTCGACCAAAGCGTTAGTGAAAGAATAAACCGAAACCTCCAGGTTCGTAAGTAGGTTGTTTATAAAAAGGCTGAATCCTGAATCACTCAATCCAGCATCCAGCTTTCAATAATCCCTCGGATCATCTTCCACAATGGCGTAATGATAATTGTCTTTCCACGCTCCCCGGATGGGCAAAATCTTTCGGCGCAAACCTTCGCGGGTCATCCCAATTTTCTCCAAAACCCGCACTGACCGGACATTTTCAGATGATACACCAGCTTCCACTTTGTGCAGTTTCAATTCTTCAAAACCAAAACTAACCAGTGCTTTAGCTACTTCGGTAGCATAACCTTTGCCCCAAAAACCTGGGTGGATTTTGTAATAAATTTCACCCAGCCGAAAGCGGTCGTTCGATGGAAACATACCTGCCAAGCCAATCACCTGCTCGGTTGTTTTCAATCCAATTTTCCAGCAAAACTGCGAACGTGGATTTTTTTGCTGATCGTCAATGGCCGACTGAATCACCTTTCTGGTTTCCTCCAAATCTTTCGGAATGCCCAGGGTATTGTACTCATCCAGCTCGGGAATGGAATGCAAGGCATGCACCAGTTCCAAGTCATCCCAGCCGATTTCTTCCAAAAAAAGACGATTGGTCGTTTGGTTCATTTTTTCAGGCTAAAAGAATTCAGCCGCAAGTTACATCAAAAAAAAGCCACGACAAAAGTGAATAATAAATGTAGCCAAAGCTTGCTGAAAAATCCAACAGAACGAATATGCCCGGTCTTCAGAATGGAAAAGAAAAAATGATATCTTTGTTACTCATGCTTAGCCAAATATAAACCTGGATTTTCTGACTGTGATGATTGAAACGGAAACAAGCCATACCAACCTCTGCCCTCTTGGCGACCCCTATCGCTCAATGTTTGATGACTTTTCCCGGAACTTAGCGCACCACGATTGCCAATCTCAAATTGCCCTGATTTATGAAGAAGGAAGACGATGCACGAGGACAAAAGAAAGAAGACGATGAACTCTTTCGTAATCTGTTTGAGTTACACACAGCGATTCAATTGATTATTGACCCGGATACAGGCCAGCTAATCGATGCCAACCGGGCAGCAGCGCATTTCTGCGGATGGCCGGTGGATCGTCTCAAGCAAATGAACATACAGGATTTGACTCCAGATTCACCAGAAAAAATCAAGAAGTGGCTGGAACAGGCAACAAAAAAAGAATTGAAACATTTTGATTTCCACCATCAACTGGCTGATAGTTCCATTCGTGACGTTGAAGCCTTTGTCAGTCCCATTGAACTTAATGGAAGCACCCGACTCCACACCATTATCCACGACGTCAGCAATCGCAAACAGGCCGAGAAAATCATGGCCCTCAACGAATCGCGATTACGCCAGGCCGAAATTGCCTCCAAATCCGGCAACTGGGAATTACATCTGGACTCGCAGGAAATTTTTGCTTCCGAAGGCGCCTTGAAAATCTATGAGACCCATAAAGACAATTTAGACTATGCCGCTATCAAACAGTTTCCACTGCCCGAATATCGTCCCATGCTCGATCTGGCCATAAAAAACTTGCTCACACACGGAGCCACTTATGATGTTGAATTCAAAATAAAAGCTGCTGACAGCGGCAAAATCAAGGATATTCATTCCATCGCTACATTTGACCAGGATAAACGGATCATGTTCGGAATCATTCAGGACATCACCGAGCGAAAGCAAAATGAAGATACACTGAAAAGAAGTGAAGAAAAATATCGCAACCTTATTGACATGGCTCCCGATGCCTTTTTTCAGGGTGATGAGAAAGGAAACTTCATTACCGTTAATGATAAGGCCACAGAGCTGACGTGCTTTTCACGTGAAGAACTGCTTCAACAGAACATGTCCGATATTTTTTCCAGCGAAAAACTCAGCCAAAAACCACTAAGATACGACCTGTTGAAATCAGGAAAAACCATCAAGTCAGAACGGGAAATCGAGCGAAAGAACGGCGAATTAATTCAGGTTGAAATGAATTCGAAGGCTATGCCCGATGGCACTTACCAAAGTTTTATCCGCGATATCAGTGACCGGAAACAGGCTGAAAAGAGTCTCCGGGAGAACGAAATCCGCCTACGTCAACTCAATGCCACCAAAGACAAATTCTTTTCTATTATTGCTCACGACCTGAAAAGTCCGTTTAACAGCATCATTGGATTCACAAATTTGCTGGCCGAACAAATTGACGAAAAAGACTACGAGGGAATTGACAAGTATGTCAACATCATCCAACATTCAGCAGAAAACGCGATGGATCTGCTTTTAAACCTGCTCGAATGGGCGCGCACACAAACCGGCCGAACAGAGTTCAACCCCGAATATCTGGACAGCGTCACCTTAATCAACGAAGCAGTTGAGTTACTGAATGACCCCGCGCAACAAAAATCGATTACCATCATCAAAGAAATCCCACACGACGCGCCTGTTTTTGCCGACCGATACATGATTTCGACCGTGCTGCGAAACCTGATCTCGAACGCCATCAAATTCACTCATCCTGGTGGTCAGATTGTCATCTCAGCCCGCCAGGAAGCACAAGAAATTCAGATTGCGGTCAGCGACAATGGGGTGGGCATAAGCGAAGCATCGAAAAATAATCTGTTCCTTATCGAAGAAAGTTATTCGACGCTCGGCACGCTAAACGAGAAGGGAACCGGTCTGGGCCTGATCCTTTGTAAAGAATTTGTAGAAAAGCACCTGGGAGAAATTCGGGTTGAAAGCGAGGAAGGGAAAGGAAGCCAATTTTTGTTTACCATCCCCAAGGCCGGTAACCAGAAGCTATAAGCCGAAATTTCCCCAAAAGAATAAATTTTTTATGCCACAATCGTTCGATTTAATCCATTTTTTGTACTTTTGAACCAAATTAGTCGAAACAAACAGTCCTATGAGCGAAAAAGTCAGAGACAGTATCATTGAGGTAGCCCGTGAAACCTTTGCCAGGTATGGGTTCCGGAAAACAACAATGGATGAAATCGCTGTTGCTGCCCGCAAAGGAAAAAGTTCACTTTACTATTATTTCGCAAGCAAGGAGGAAGTATTCCAAGCCGTTGTTGAACAGGAAGCCGGTATTTTATTCTCGAAAATAGAACATGCGGTAAAAGAACAATCGAACGCCCGAGAAAAACTTATTGCCTACGTTTTGGTTCGCATGAAAGGATTTCACGATTTTGTGAATTATTACGATGCCCTGAAAAACGATTTCCTCAGCAAAATTGAATTCATCGAAACAATCCGTGAGAAGCACGACCAAAAAGAACAGGACTCTATTGCTCGTATTCTGGAAGAAGGTATACAAAGTGGTGAATTCCGAAAGCTCAACATCGATCTGACAGCCCGTACTGTTGTTATCGCCCTGCGTGGACTGGAAGAACCTTATTTCCTTACCGATGAAGATGTTGACCTGGAAAAACACCTCAATGACTTATTACACATTTTATTTCACGGAATAAGCACCTAAAAAAATTTATCTCTGGTTCGACTCTTTGACTTATTTTGTCGAATCAATTAATAATCAAAAACAGAAAACAAATGAAACATGTAAAAACAATCAGCTTGCTGTTGCTCATGATGACTTCAGTACAAGCATTTAGCCAGCTGGAAATGGGCGCTCAACTGGGAATGGGCGCGTCCACCCAAGCTGACTTGGGTAATATTTGTAAAAATGACGATGTGCGTTGCGGTATGAATTTCGGTTTGCTTGCACGCTACCAAACCAACGATTGGCTTGCCGTAAAAAGCGGATTGCTTTATTCCCAAAAGGGAAGCCAGCCGGATGACTCAGACGAAACTTACCGAACGAACTACCTTCAGCTTCCGGTTAAAGCCGAATTTTCCTCCGCATTAAAGCAAGGAAACGCTTCGCGCATTTTTCTGGCTACCGGCCCTTATTTGGGCACCTGCCTCAAAGCCGAATATGAATCAGGAGGGCTAAAGTCCGATATGAAAGACGAAGTGAATTCGGCCGATGTCGGTTGGGCGTTCGAGCTGGGTTTTCAACTTCCGGTGGCCAGCCAAAAGCTGCTACTGAGTTTAAACTACGACATGGGATTTTCCGAAGTTTTTAAGGGGCAGGACGATATCCAAAACAAAACACTTTCACTAAACCTTGGATTTCTTTTCTAACAGCATCAAACAACCCATCATCTTCGCTCAAAAGGCAGCAAAAACCATAGGTCTTTTGCTGCCTTTTTTTTGCTCAGACAGGCCCCCATTTGGAAAAAAATATACAGCACCCCACCCAGAAGACGCGAAAAAACTGGTGACTTTTGAGCTAAATTTCATACCTTGCAGATCGGAATTTTCATGATATGGAAAAGCTGTACTGGACAAAAGGAATCTTCAGGAATCAACTGCAAATTACCAGAAACAATGAGCAGATTGGAGAAATTGCATGGAAAAACATGTTTAGTTCAGATGCCTTGGCAACCCTGAAAGGAAGACGTTTCATCCTCAATCGCGACTTTTTCCTGTCCAGGTTGGAAATCTTCGACACCAACAACCAGACTCCTTTAGCATCGATCATGATCAATTTATTCAGGCCCAAAAGCAATGTGGTCATTAACGGAAAGCGGTTTGAGCTGGAAATTAAGAACTTCTGGCAATCGCGTTGGGCCTGGAAATTTAACGGGCAGGAAATTCTGATCTTCCAAAGTTTCGAACTCCTGTCGAAAGATAAAGGCCAGATTGAGATTTATTCGGCTGATACCGAAGAGCTCGAAATTTTGATCCTGCTGGGCTTATTTGTTCGCAACCAACTCATCCTGTTCATGCTTCTGCTTCTGGTCCTTATTTTTGCCATTTTGATTTAAATTCAAGCAACTTTTTTATTTTTACGAGAACGAAATTTCAAACTGGACCAAAATTTCCGGTAATCAAAACAAACGATCCAAAACCATCAAAATGATTCATTTACTTCGCTCACGCCGGAGCATCCGGAAATTTACAGCACAACCGGTTGAAATTGAAAAACAACGCTTGCTCGAAGAAGCTGCCCTGCGTTCCCCTTCATCAAAAAACGGCAATCCCTGGGAATTTATCTTTGTCGATGATCCGGCACTCATCCAACAACTGAGCCAGTGTAAACCACACGGCGCTGCTTTTTTGAGCCATGCTCCATTGGCCATTGTGGTGCTGGCCGACGATAACAAAGGCGATGTTTGGGTCGAAGATTGTTCCATTGCCAGTATTCTGCTGCAACTCACAGCTCAATCAATCGGTTTGGGAAGCTGTTGGGTACAAATCCGCAACCGTCAACACCATTCCGACCAAACAGCCGAACAATTTATTCAGCAACTTTTTCAGCTTCCCAAAAACCTCAGGGTGCTTAGCATAATTGCAGTCGGTTATCCTGCCCAAACCCGCGAAGGAAAACCATTCGAAGACCTTCAGCAAGAAAAAATTCACCGAAATCAATTCAGCCCAAGCGCAACCTAATCTATTTTGATAAAGTTCAGATAAAGAATTAACTTTGCCTTTCGCATAAAATAACTGTGAGCAAGAGATTTTCAAGATTTCCGCAACTTCATTAGAGACTGATAAAATGAACAAACAAAAGATAAAAATCGGAATATCACATGGTGATATTAATGGGATAGGCTACGAAGTAATTATGAAGACCCTGATGGATGCGCGCATCCTGGAAATGTGCACGCCCATCGTTTATGGTTCTCCCAAAGTAGCAGCATACCACCGCAAAGCGCTCAATATAAATAATTTCAATTTCAACAACATTCAAAACGCCAGCGAAGCCGATCCACGCAGAGCAAACATTATTAACTGCATTGATGACAACATCCGGGTGGAGCTGGGCAAATCGTCCGAACTGGCCGGCGAATCATCATACATGGCCTTGGAACGATCGGTTAATGATTTGAAAGCCGGCGAAATTGACGCGTTGATCACCGCCCCAATCAATAAAGACAACATCCAGTCTGACAAATTTAATTTTCCGGGACACACCGAATTTTTGGCTCAACAGTTTGAGACAGACAACTACCTGATGTTGATGGTCAGCGAACTGATGAAAATTGGAGTGGTGACCACGCATGTCCCGCTTTCAAAAGTCCCTGAACTCATCACCAAAGAAACTATTTTAAACAAGCTGCGCATCATGGACCGTTCGCTGGAACAGGATTTCAGCATCAAAAGCCCGCGCATTGCCGTGCTTGGACTGAACCCGCATGCGGGTGACGGCGGTTTGTTGGGAACCGAAGAAAAAGAAATCATTATACCGGCGATTGAACGGGCTAAAAAAGAAGGAATCCTGGCCCTTGGGCCTTACCCAAGCGATGGTTTCTTCGGATCGGGCGACTATGCCAAATTTGACGCTATTCTGGCCATGTACCACGATCAAGGATTGACACCATTCAAGCTGGCATCGTTCGACAAAGGCGTGAACTACACGGCCGGGCTGCCCTTTATCCGGACTTCGCCGGCGCATGGTACCGCCTTCGACATTGCAGGAGAAGACAAAGCATCGCCCGACTCGTTCCGCGAGGCTTTATACCTGGCCATTGATGTTCATAAAAGTCGTGAGATTTATCGCGAGATCAGTAAAAACCCATTGAAAAAATTTGAAATCAATCCCAATCAGCTTGATGAAAATATTGATTTACAATCGTCAAACGAGCCTGAAATTTAACGAGCAAGATCATGTACGAATACATTCAGGGCAAACTAAGCGCACTAAGCCCGACCAATGCAGTCATTGAAGCTGGATCAATCGGTTATTTTATTCATATTTCCCTCAACACTTATTCGCTCATCAACGGGAAAGAGCAGACCAGGCTTTTTTTACACCAAGTGGTTCGCGAAGATGCACACCTGCTCTATGGTTTTGCAGAAGCCGCCGAGCGGGAATTGTTCCGGATGCTGATTTCAGTGAATGGAATTGGCTCAAACACAGCCCTGATGATGCTTTCATCACTGACAGCCGAGGAAATCCGGAGGGCTATTCTCGAAGAAAATGTAAGCCTGCTGCAAAGCATTAAGGGCATTGGTGCAAAAACGGCTCAGCGGGTCATCATCGACTTGAAAGATAAGATTGGTAAAACGGCGGCCAGCGACCAAATTTTTATCTCTTCGGCAAGCAATACTATCCGCGATGAAGCGTTATCAGCATTAGTAATGCTGGGATTTGCCAGGAAGAATATTGAGAAAGAACTGGAAAAACTTCTAAAAGCCAATCCTGACCTAACCGTAGAAGAAACCATAAAGAAGGCCCTGAAGGGACTTTAACGTTGAAAAAGACTGGCATTGAAAAAGAGCTTGACAAATATCCTTGTAACAGTTGTTTTTCCGGGAATACTAAGCATGGGTTGGATTTTCTCTCCTTTCCAAAACGCCGCGCAACCCGAGACGAATTATGTCATAGCCAATGATTCTTTAGAAATTGATACCACAGGAGTTCTGCCGTACCCGTTCAAGGATGAGACTGATTTTCAGAACGAAGCAGACAAAAACAGCTCACAACTTTTTTTAGGCCGCCCTTCCAACATTCAGACCGAGGTCGAATACGATCCTGAAACCGGCGAATACATCATCTACGAGAAGATTGGCAACATGAATTACCGGCTGCCTAAAACCATGTCGCTGCAGGAATATGTCGATTACGACTTCAAAAATTCAATCCAAAATTACTGGCGTGTCCGGGGCAACCAACTCGATCTCGAAAATCAAGGCTCCGTTATTCCGCGTATGGTTGTTGGCGGCGAAGCCTTCAACCGGATCTTTGGCGGCAACACCATCGACATCCGCCCGCAAGGATATGTCGAAGTCAGTTTTGGTTACCAGATGAATGCCACCGAAAATCCGGCTATCCCCGAACGATTGCGCAAAACCCCCACCTTCGATTTCGATCAGAAAATCCAGATGAACGTAGTGGGTAACATCGGTGAGAAAATGAAGATGCGCGTGAACTACAACACCGAAGCCACGTTCGACTACGAAAACAAAATGAACATCGACTACACCGGCGATGAAGATGAAATTTTGAAAAAGATTGAAGCCGGAAATGTGTCCCTTCCACTGAACGGGTCATTAATCAGCGGAGGAACAAACTTGTTTGGTGTGAAAACCGAAATGCAGTTCGGCCGGTTGAACCTAACGACTGTTTTCTCGCAAAACAAAGGCGAAACCCAGGTCATCGAAACCGAAGGTGGCGCGCAAAAATCTACCTTCGAAATTGAAGTGCTCGATTACGACGCCAACCGCCATTTCTTTCTGTCGCAGTATTTTCGCGACAATTACAACCAGGCTTTAGCTAACCTGCCCGTCATCCGATCGGCAATCAACATCAACAAAATTGAAGTTTGGGTAACCAACAAATCCAACAACACCGATGAGTCCCGTAACATCCTGGCGTTTATAGACTTAGGCGAACACCAAAACAACATTTACAATCAGGTACCCGCCTTTCAGGAAACCGCCAACCGGCCCTACCCCGAAAACATTTACCCCTTTAACGACGCCAATAACTTATACACTGAAATCACCACCAACTACAGCGATATTCGCCAGACCGAGTTGATCAACAAAACCATGCAAAGCTTGGCAGTCTACGAATTCAAAGGTGGTCAGGACTTCGAAAAAGTAGAGCAGGCACGCAAACTCAGTCCTTCGGAATATACCGTGCATGAAACTCTGGGTTACATCTCGCTAAATTCATCGTTAAATACCGACGAAGTGCTGATGGTCGCCTACAACTACACCGCCAACGGCCAGACCTTCCAGGTGGGTGAGTTCTCGACCGATGGCATTCAAGCACCACAAACGCTGGTCATGAAACTCTTGAAAGGCACCAACCTTTCGCCCCGCTTTCCGACCTGGGATTTAATGATGAAAAACGTTTACAGCCTGAATGCTTACCAGCTTTCAAAAGAGAATTTCATTCTGGATGTGTTGTATAAAAACGACTCGGGAACCGACATCAACTACCTGCCCGAGACCAACCTCGAAGGCCACATCCTGTTGAATGTGCTGAACGTGGACCAGCTCAACTCGCAGCTCGACCCGGGAAGCGACGGGGTGTTTGACTATATTGAAGGGGTGACGGTACTGTCTTCCAGTGGCCGAATCATTTTCCCTGTGCTCGAGCCTTTTGGCAGTTATCTGGCCGACTCGATTTCAGATCCGGCACTGGCCGAAAAATACGCCTATCAGTCGCTGTACGACTCCACAAAAACCTATGCGGAACAAGACACCAAGCACAACAAATTCATTCTGAAAGGAAGTTACGAGGGCTCCTCCAGTTCGGAGATTTCGCTCGGAACCATGAATGTTGCCCAGGGTTCGGTGAAAGTGACAGCCGGAGGACGAGAACTTCAGGAATATATCGACTATACTGTCGACTACACCCTGGGACGCGTAAAGATCATCAATGCCGGCCTGCTCGAATCCGGCACACCCATTCGCATCAGCACCGAAAGCGAAGACCTGTTTAGTGTGCAGCGAAAAACGCTGATCGGAACACATGCCAACTATGCTTTTTCCGACAATTTCAACCTGGGAGCAACAGTGTTACACATGAACGAACGCCCACTGACCCAAAAAGTCACCTACGGCGAAGATCCAATCGCAAACACCATCTGGGGGCTGGATGCCAACTACAGCACTGAATCCAACCTGCTAACTACCTTGGTTGACAAGTTGCCCTTCATCGAAACCAAGGAACGCTCATCCATTTCGATGGAAGCAGAATTTGCCCAATTGATTCCAGGCCACTCCAAGGTTATCGATAAGGAAGGAACGGTTTATATTGACGATTTTGAAGCCACCAAAACGTCCATCAACCTGAAGGCGCGGCAAGCCTGGGTGTTGGCCAGCACACCCCAAAAGCAAGACCAATTTCCTGAAGGCAACCTGAACGATGACCTGGCTTATGGATACAACCGCGCCAAATTGGCCTGGTACATCATCGATCCGCTTTTCCTGCGCAATACCTCGCAAACCCCTTCCCACATCCGGGGAAACCGTGCGCAGCAGAAAAACCATTTTGTGCGGGAGGTATTTCAGAAAGAAATTTTTCCGGATAAGGAAACAGCCACCGGAACACCAACCAACATTCCGGTGCTCGACCTGGCCTACTACCCCGAAGAAAAAGGGCCCTACAACTACGACACCTACCCTTCACCTTACTCTGCCGGAATTGATGCTGACGGAAAGCTAAACAACCCGGAGTCGCGTTGGGGCGGCATTATGCGTAAGATTGAAACCACCGACTTTGAAGCGGCCAACATCGAATACATCGAATTTTGGGTGATGGATCCTTTTGTTTATGACAAAGAGAATGGCGTGCCAAGTCAGGGTGGCGACCTGTACTTTAACCTTGGTGATATTTCGGAAGACATTTTGAAAGACTCGCGCAAAGCATTCGAAAACGGACTACCCGAATCGGAAGAACTGGTTGATGTGGACACCACCGTTTGGGGACGGATTTCCACCAAACAGTCCATTGTTGATGCCTTTGCCAACGACCCGGTTTCGCGCCAGTACCAGGATGTGGGTTTTGACGGATTAGGCGATGAGGACGAACGGAGCTTTCACGAAAGTTATCTGCAAGCCCTGCAAAACATCCTCAGCCAAACGGCACTGACAGAGGCTCTGAACGATCCATCCAGCGATAACTACCATTACTACCGGGGTTCGGACTACGACGCGGAACAAGCCAGCATCCTGACCCGCTACAAGAACTACAACGGCCCGGACGGCAACTCACCAACCTCCGAAATGTCGCCCGAGTCGTACCCCACAACAGCGTCAACGCTGCCCGATATTGAAGACATCAACAATGACAACACGCTCAACGAGTACGAACGTTACTACCAATACCGGATCAGCATTCGCCCCGAAGACATGACGCTGGGACAAAACTTTATTACCGATGTGCGGGCGGGTCAGAGTGAAGGCCCCGACGGTGGCGTTCAGGAGGTGAACTGGTACCAGTTTAAAGTGCCGGTAAGCGACTACCAAGACAAGATTGATATTGAAGGGTTCCGCTCCATCCGTTTCATGCGGATGTTTTTAAAAGGCTTTAGCGACACCACGATCCTGCGTTTTGCCACCCTCGACCTGGTGCGCTCCGACTGGAGAAAGTTTACCAACGAGATTGACGACACCAATGTAGCGCCAAGCCCCGAAACTGCCTTTGAAATTTCGGCAGTCAACATTGAAGAGAACAGCCGGAAAGAACCGGTCAACTATATTCTTCCTCCCGGAATTGACCGCGTCATTGATCCGGCCAACCCGCAGCTGCTTCAGCTCAACGAGCAATCGCTGGTGCTGAAGGTGATCGAGCTGCAACAGGAAGACGTTCGCGCTGCTTACAAAACACTGGGCATGGATTTCAGGCGCTACCGACGGCTGAAGCTGGAAATTCACGCTGAAGAAATTGAGGGTTATCCGCTGAACAATGATCAGCTGCATTTCTTTGTCAGGCTGGGAACTGACGAAAACAACTTTTACGAATACGAAGTTCCGCTGCAGCTCACCGACCCCGGATTCTACAATGGTGACATTGAAAGTCAGCGCTATTTGGTGTGGCCCGACGAAAACCGGATTGATATTCCGCTTGAACTTTTTACGGATGCAAAAATGGCTCGTAATGCAATGGCTCGTCAGACCGGAGCATCCATCAACATCAATGACCTGTACGAAACCCCGCATCAGGGCTGGAACAACAACAAGAACCTGGTGAAGGTGAAGGGAACGCCCAACCTGGCCGAGGTGGACATTGTACTGATGGGGGTGCGCCATAAAAGAACCGGAAACTTCAACCCCGGCCCCAAATCGGTTGAAGTGTGGGCCAACGAGCTGCGCCTAACCGACTTTGACGAGGATGGCGGCTGGGCTGCCAACGCACGGGTTTCTGCCCGCCTGGCCGATCTGGGATCAGTCGTGCTTGCGGGCCGCACCCGTTCATCCGGCTTTGGGAGCATCGATCAAACCATGAACGAACGGGCCATGGACGACTTGGTTGAATACGATATCTCGTCCAACTTCGAACTAGGTAAGTTTTTCCCCGAAAGAGCCAAGGTGCGCATTCCGCTGTATGTTGGCGTTTCAAAAAGCATCAGTAACCCCAAATACAATCCGCTCGACCCGGATATTGAGATGGACGATGCGCTGGCCCAGATGGAAAGCCAGTCCGAGCGCGATTCGCTCAAACACATTGCCCAGGATTATGTCAGCCGGAAAAGTATCAACCTGACCAATGTCAAGGTGGACCAGACGAACAAGTCGGGCAAACCACGATTGTACGACCCCACCAACTTCTCGGTGACCTACGCCTACAATGAGCTGAGAAAACGCAATGTAAACACGGAGTACAGCCTGGAGAAAAACTACCGCGGACTGTTTAGCTACAACTACAACAACCGTCCGCAACTGGTGGAACCGTTTAAAAAGTTTAGGTTCCTAAATGGCAAAGCCTTCCAGCTGATTAAGGATTTTAACTTCTACCCTATGCCCACGCAACTGTCGTACCGGACCGATCTGTACCGGCATTACCGCGAAGTGCAGGCGCGTAATCTGACCAACCCCAACATGATTATTCCACGGACCTTCGACAAGGAATTCCTGTGGAACAAATACTTCGACCTGAATTTTAACCTGACGCGTTCGCTGAAGCTGGATTTTTCCACACAAGGAACTTCGCGGATTGATGAGCCCGCCGGGCGAATCAACCGGAGGGATGATGACTACGAACTGAAGCGCGACTCCATCATCACCAACCTGCTTGATATGGGACGACCCATTTTATATCATCACACCTTCAACGCGTCGTATGTGGCGCCACTCAACAAAATCCCGTTCCTTAACTGGGTGAGCGCTACCGGCCGTTACCAAGCGCAGTACGACTGGTACGCCGGGCCAATCACCGACGAGTCGACCAATCTGGGAAATACCGCCGAGAATGCACGGGTAGCGCAAGTCAACGGGCAGGTGAACATGCTAAACCTGTATAACAAAGTTCCTTTTCTGAAAGAAGTGAACCAAAAATTCGGCGCCAGCACCCGTACAGCGCGGAGTTCGCGAAGCCGCACGCAGGCAGCTACCCGCCCCGGCACGCAAGAAAGTAACGCCCGATTCAAAACCGTAACGTTCAATAGCGCTCCAACCAACTTAAAGGCGAACACCACCAAGTCCATCAACCACAAACTGAACACTGAAGAGGTAAAAGTGAGCATTGTAAACCAAGCCGGAACTGCCATTGAAGGCGAAGTAGTGGTGGTGAACGAAAACCGGGTGACAGTAACTGTTCCGGAGAATGTGACTCAGGCACAAATTAAGATTACCGGAAAACGCGAAATGGGCGACGGCGTTCTCCTTAAAATCGCTCAGTACACCGCCCGTACGCTGATGAGCGTTAAAAACGTATCGGTTTCGTACTCCAGCTCAGACGGAACCATCATGCCGGGCTTCTTGC
This sequence comes from Sunxiuqinia sp., assembly GCA_024635605.1. Taxonomy (GTDB): domain Bacteria; phylum Bacteroidota; class Bacteroidia; order Bacteroidales; family Prolixibacteraceae; genus Sunxiuqinia. The sequence goes on along the minus strand of JAGXIR010000186.1, from coordinate 1,680 downwards.
CCGAGCCGGATCTGTTCGGCTCAGGCTATTACCGGCCTGAGCAGACCGCTTTTGGCGACATTGCCGGAAGTACGGCTCCCGGCTTTCCGTTCCTGTTTGGATGGCAAGACGATAACTTTGCACGCAAAGCCATCAGCAAAGGCTGGTACACCACCGACACCACACTAAACGCCGCTTACCGGATGAACCATAACGAAACGTTCAGTATCCGCGCCAATGTGGAGCCCATTCCGTTCCTGCGCATTGACCTGACGGCCAACCGCTCTTTCTCCGAAAACATGCAGGAATACTACAATTGGAATCAGGAAGCAGAACGTTTTAACGCGGCCAACAAAACCCTATCCGGCAACTTCACCATGTCGATCAATACCTGGAGCACGGCTTTCACCAAAATGGGCGAGGCCGAAATTCCGGAGTCGGCGGCTTTTCAAACTATGATGGTCAACCGGCGAACCATTGCCTGGCGACTGGCTGAACGCCGCAGCCCCAATCCCGCGGTAGGATACAGTCCAGAGGCGCCACACCAGACCACCGAAGGCTATCCCGCCGGTTACGGCCCCACCTCACAACAGGTGCTGGTTCCAGCCTTTATTGCCGCTTACACCGGTCAGGATCCCAGCAAGGTCTCCCTCGAACCGTTCCCTTCCATCAAATACATGCGACCCAACTGGCGAGTCACCTACGATGGAATTGTTTCGAAAATTGACCTGCTGAACAAAGTGATGAAAACGCTCAACCTCAACCATGCCTACCGTTCGAGCTATAACGTGGGTTCGTACATTACCAACCTAAATTACAACGACGGGGCATTTAACGACGGATTCAGCTACGTGATGAATGAGCTGAGCGGCAACTTTGTCAGCCGCTACGACATCAACGCGGTAAGCATCAACGAGCAGTTCAGCCCGCTGATCAACATGGATGTAACCTGGCTCAACGACATGACCACCCGCGCTGAAATTAGCCGCAGCCGCAACCTAACCATGAACTTTGCCAACAACCAGCTCACCGAAGTGCTGACCAACGAATATACCTTTGGACTGGGGTACCGTTTCGAGCGCATGGATTTAATTGTCAAAACCAAAGGTTCGCAACAAGCCTACTCCAACGACCTGAATATCCGGGCCGACGTGTCATTCCGCAAAAACAAAACGCTCATTCGTAAACTGGTGGAACAAACCGAGCAGCTCACTGCCGGACAAAATGCCATCACCATCAAAACCACCGCCGACTACATGCTCAGCGACCGTTTCCAACTGCGGGTCTATTTCGATAAGGTCATCAACAGACCGTTTACCTCCCTGTCCTTCCCCACCTCAAACACCAACTTCGGCTTGAGCTTCCGCTTTACGCTGGCGCAGTAGATTGGGGAATATTAATGAGGCCAACCCAAAAAAGAATAATGGCACATCTTGAACCGAAATGGGTTGCATGAGGTTGAGCGTTTGATCAAGCGTGTCATAAGTTGTCTGTAGAACTTGTCTTTACAATTATCCTTCCCGGTGTGAGCGCAGCCCTCATTGCTCGTTTCACCTTCTCTTTCAAAAATAGTTTCGAATTTTGTCCAATAACGCCCCCTTTTTAATAGGTTTTGCAATGTAATCGTTGCAACCGGCTTCGAGCGCTTTTTCCATGTCGCCCGAAAATGCGAAAGCTGTTTGGGCGATGATAACCACTTTT
>JAGXIR010000185.1 GCA_024635605.1 Sunxiuqinia sp. | reverse complement strand
TGAAATTGAATGAACTCTTTCAAAGAGAAGAAATAAAGCATTTTATGAAGGATGAATGGTCGGAGATTGTTTCTGAATTATTAGACAAAATGCGTCTAGAAGCAGACTTGGTAAACTTAGACCAAGAGATCAAGGATCCTCTTTTAAAGGACCTGTTTGAAGCTCAGAATTTTTATTGGCTGATAGATTATAGAAAGATCTCTCTTCCAGCGGAATTGTATGAAGCGTTTCAGCAGAGAGTTCAGAATCCGGTTTTTGCTGCCCGGGTGAACGAACCAAACAACCATTACCGCGAGCTGATTACTCAGGATATCTATTATATTGAAAGTTTGAAAAATACCGATCACCTGAAAGAGGCCAAAGATGCGGATTCATTATTGGCCTCGTTAATAGAACCCTACCGGGGAAAAGTGATCTATGTTGATTTTTGGGGAACTTGGTGTGGTCCCTGTAAGGGGCAAATGCAGTATGTGAAATTTGTTAAAGAGGATTTAAAAGATCAGGATGTCATCTTCATGTATTTTGCCAATAATTCGCCGGAGGCTTCCTGGAAGAACATCATCCGCGAAAATCAGTTGACCGGCAAGAGTGCGGTGCATTACCGTTTGCCCCGCGAACAACAAGCCATGATTGAACGCAGGTTGTCAGTCCGAAGTTTTCCAACTTATATGTTGATTGATAAAGAAGGAAATATCGTGAATATGAGCGCTCCGCGACCACAAGACAAAAAAGCATTGGTAACCGCAGTGAACAACTTGCTTAATCAATAGTTTGAAAGCGTTGTGTGCAATAGCGTTTGAACCCTATTTTTTACGAGAAGAATAACCCGGACTGCTCACTGACACATGGCCCATCCCACTTCAGCACAAGGTTATTTATTCGTAAAACTTTTTGCCGGTAACTTTTTTATATAGGTATGGTGATTAAATTAATGGTTTACTTCGTGCTGATGGTTTGCCACGATTGGGTGAACAGGCAAGTTACCAATCGGCCTTGATTTTAGCAGTTATGGAATACCCTTTTATACAACATATTCAACAATTACTGAAAGGCGATTTGCCGGGCGAAAAGGCGCATCGCAAAATGCTTCCGCCGGGGCGCAAGCTGTCGGCCGATTTTGATGAGTTGGCTGAGGTGAAATACAGCAGCGTGTTGCTGTTGTTGTTTCCGCATGCGGGGCGGATTTATACCTGCCTGACACGCCGCAATCCGAATATGAAAAATCATCCGGGGCAAATCAGCTTTCCGGGTGGGCGAATTGAGGAAGGCGAAAGCCCCGAGCTCACCGCCATGCGCGAAGCCCAGGAAGAAGTGGGCATTTCGCCGCTTGATGTCCGCCTGCTGGGCATGCTGTCGCAGTTGTTTATTCCCGTCAGCGGTTACACCATTTTTCCTTATGTGGGTTGGGTCGATTATAAACCTGACTTTGTATTGAACGTGGCGGAAGCTGAAAAGCTGATCTTGCTTCCGGTGCAGGAGTTTTTACAGGATGAACGGATTGCCCATACTGAAATGGACACCATCCGCGGCCGGTTGACAGTGCCCTATTATCCGTACGAAGGTGAAATTATTTGGGGAGCCACCGCCATGATTTTATCCGAATTTTTTGAAGTACTGAAAGAAGGCAGTCTCACTCTTCAATAATGTTCCGGTAGTGGCGGTATGTTTCCAGCACGCGGTTCACGTAGTTGTAGGGTTCCTCACCCCGGCAATAGCCCCAGAGCACCACGGGGTCCTTGTAGAATTTCGAAGCCGATTTATTCAGCAAATAATAATCGACGTTGTCATCCCAAATTTCCGGATTTTTGTCATATTTCTCTGCTAACCGCTGTGCGTCTTTCACGTGGCCCAGCCCCACGTTGTAGGCGGCCAGCACAAACTTAACCCGTTGGGTCGAATCGGGCACGTCGTCCTTGAGGTTCTTATCGAGCCATTCCAACAGGCGTACACCAACCCGGATATTTTGTTCCGGCTCTTCATATTCATTCAGTCGAACTAAATCGGCTGTTTCGGGCATGATCTGCATCAGTCCGTAGGCTCCGGCCCAGGATTCAGCCTGCGGATCAAACCGCGATTCGCGGTAGATCATGGCTGCCAGAAAGCGCCAGTCCAGGTCGGCTTTTTCAGCGGCATCCTTTATCAGCTCGTCAAACGGCGATATGTTGCCGTCGCGGATGGAGTGGTAGCCACTGTTGGCCATGGTGCTGGATCGGCTGTTTTCGAAATACTTGTTGTAGAGTACTGCGTAGGTGGTTGTTTTCCGAAAGTTGCGAATCCAGTTGTTGAGGTATTTCAGCCATTCTTCCGAATCGTTACGTACCGCCCAGGCTATGTTTTGTGGAAAGCTGACGGGTGTATCAATGTCGAGAATGGGATAGAATGTTTGGTTGACTTTCGCTACGTTTTCATCGCATACCGTGTAGTCAATCTCTCCGTTGGCTACCATCGAAACCAGTTGTTCCACCCCAAAAATTGAGTCTTGTACAATGTCAATCTCTTCTCCGATTTCGTCCGACAGGTTGACCATGCGCCGGTAGTAAGCTGTGTTCTTTTGCACATAAATTGTTTTTCCGGCCAAATCCAGTTGGTTTCGAATCAGGGAATCTTCGATGGCATAACGCGGCATGTTTCGCCAGTTTTCAGGTTTGCGCTGCACCAACACTTGCCGGGTTTGTTCCAGCGGGATGGTAAAGGCAATGATTTCGTCTCGTTTTTTTGTGACGGTGAGGTTTTTTGCAATCAGGTCGTAGTGTCCGTTCCGAATACCTTCGAAGGTTTCCTGCAAGTTATTGCTGACCGAGATTTCCAGTTCAACATCCATCGCTTCAGCCAGATGGTTCAGTAGTTCGTACTTAAAGCCCATGGGTTTCCCCCGGTAAATAAAGTAGTTGGTTGAGTTATAATCGACCACAGCCCGCAGTCGGCCCGACTTCATAATACGCGTCAGGTCATTCTTCCTTTCCGATATTCCGTCATCTTTCCGGTCTTTTCTTCCGGTGCAGGAAAAAAGCAAGGCAACTAAAATAAGTGAAATAAATGGATTGTATGTCTGGTTTTTACTCATACCTGTTTTGTAACTTCCGGCTAATCATAGAAAGTCCAGGCGACTCCGAGCCTGAATGTTCTTCTGTATAGCGGGTAATCCGGTGCTGCCCAAAATCCACCATCTAAAAAGCCCGAGGCGGCATTCAGCCACTGGAAAAACACCCGGGTACGCTTTAGTTTCAGGTTGATGTGGGCATCAACGAAGGGGAAGTTACCAATTTTATCTTGATTTTGCCAATAGTAGCGTCCTGTGGCCGGATCATAAGCATCGGCGTAAAATTCGGTGTTGTACCGCACGTCGGCTCCTAGTTGGGTGTATAAAACTTTGGAAATGATTGTTTTGTAGTTCAGGCTGAGAAAGCCGCTAAAGTCGGGCAGGTGCAGGTATTGTTCCTGGTTGGCTTTTTGCCAGAGAAGCTGTCCGCGTAGCAGCCAGTGTTTCGACTCGATGGTCTTATTCAGATAAGCCGACAATACCAGCAATTCCGCTCCACCCTGGCGTGGAAGCGCTTCGGCATCGTTGTAAATGTAGTTGCCAATCAGGGCGTAGTCGGCTCCCAGGGTCAGCTTGTATTTTTGCGAGTGGATTTCGGCATTGATAATCATTTCGTTGATATTATCGAAACGATTATTCCAGGCGTAATGGTTGGAGCTGAATCGTTGCTCAAAATAATCGGGAACGATGGTGTTCAACTCACCGGATACTCGCAGACTTGTTGTATCGCTGCCAATCCGGATGGGCTTGTAGATGAAAGCGCTCAGTTCGGTTTGGCCCAGCCGGTAGCCTGTCAGGTAGAGTTTTCCCTGCGCGCCCCATTTCCAGAAAACGCCCTCGTCGCGTGACATTCCTCCTCCTACAAAGGTGTTGCTGTGGTTGAATTGCTGCAACAAGGTGTCTACCGGCATTTTAATGCGGATGAGATCGTGCCCGATAAACGCCCGTTTGGTAAAGGTGAATTTTCGGTCGGGAGCCTCATAAAACCTGAGCTGAAAAATATTGGTCAGCCGGTTATAGCCAATCGTGTCGTTGGTGGCTAAGGTGTCGATATAAGTGTTCCGGTAAAATTGCTGGTTGGATGCCGGGTTCGTATCTGTGTAGATTTTTTTGTTGCCCGAATATTCCACCTCATAAAAAAACCCAGTTCTTGGAATAAACTCATCCACGATATTTCCTAAGGAATCTTCCACTTCGATGGTTTTTCCAAGCCGGTATTCGGTGTTCCAGAAAATCGTATTGTTGTTGAGCGACGTGTTGGCTTCATCCAGGTTGACGATGTAGATGTCGGTTTCAGAATAGTCGTTCAAGCCCGGATTGTCATCGGTCAGCCCGCCATTTTCCATGTTCCGGATCCGGTTGAAAAGCAGGTTGAAGTGCGAAACCCAATTGGTGGACTCGTAGCTGGAGTAAAACCCAATGGTGTGGTACTTGTTTTCTTGATACTCATATTGGCCAGTTGCTTTCGATTGGTCGTAAAGCAAAGCAAAGTTAAAATCACGACTGATATTTTGTGAGTGAAACACATTGAACCGGGTTTCATTCTGAATGTTCTTATTTTCACTTTGGCTGTAGTCGAGCAACGTGTAGGGTGTTGTGGTGTTGAAATACCGAATATCAGACGGAAACTTGGAATAAAGATCGAAAGCGCGGTAAAAGTAAAAATCAGAATCACCTTTTCGCTTGAAAAAATTATTCGACTGGTATGCTCCACCAAGGTTGCCGGTAAAGGTATTGCTGATGCTGTTTTGGTAGATGGGGTTATACAGGTGAAAGAAGTTCAGGGCGGTGTCCACTTCCGTTTCCTCCATGAGTGCCCCGTAGTTTTTTAATTCCCAGCTCCGAATGAACGATGGAATATGTTCCCCCTGATCGTGTTGGTCTACCTCCAGACTATCATTGTTTTGCAAGGTGCTTTCGGCATTGAAACCGCCAAAATTCCTGAGTTCTCCCTGGGCGAATAAAACGCTTACCGAGCCCAGTAAAATCCATATGGTTAACTGTATCTTCTGAAACATGCAGGGGCAAAGATAATTAAAAGTCAAAGTTTGACTGAGTTTTATGCTTAAAAAAGTTTGACACCATGGTTGGGCATTGGTTTAGGCTTTATTGCCCGTCAAACCGACCTGTTACAGCAAACTCCCAAATCGGGGTTTTGTTGTTGTTCCTCTATTATTTTGATTGGATAAATCTGTGGCTATTTATCTACAAGTTTGCAGAATTATCTACAGTTCTGGTTTTTTCGGCCTTTGGTTGGTAATGTGCATTGCTAGTCGTTGATGACTAATGGTTTGTGAATTTGTTTGGTTCAGAATTGAAGGAATAGTTCTGACTAGAATGATATTTGCTCGACCATGAAAAACGAAATGGAAACTCTGAAAGAGAATATACTAGGTTCGCTCGAAAGGTTCTTCACAGAGGTGGGAAGTATCCTGCTTTTTACCGGCAATGTCATCCGGCAATTTTTTACGGCCCCTTTTGAGCATAAGGAACTGCTTAAGCAGGGCTACTACATTGGAAATAAAACCCTGCCGCTGATTGCGATCACGGGTTTTATCATGGGTCTGGTACTCACGCTGCAAAGCCGCCCGGTCATGGTCGATTTTGGTGCCGAATCGCTTTTGCCCGGAATGATTGCTATTTCGATTGTTCGCGAGATTGGTCCGGTGATTACCGCCTTGCTGTGTGCCGGAAAAATAAGTTCGGGAATCGGGGCTGAGCTGGGTGCCATGAAAGTGACGGAGCAACTGGATGCTATGGAGGTCTCCGGGGCAAAACCCCTGAACTACGTGGTGGCCACGCGGGTGATGGCAACGACGATCCTGGTACCAATTCTGGTTTTTTTCGCCGATGCGGTTGGCTTGTTCGGTTCTTTTGCAGCCCTGAATATGCGCGAAGATATCTCCTTTAGACTGTTCTTGTCGCTGGCCTTTGATTCGCTTGGCTTTGCCGATGTAATTCCGGCAACCATCAAAACCATCTTTTTCGGATTTTTCATTGGTCTAATCGGTTCTTACAAAGGCTATACTGCCGACCGGGGAACCGAGTCTGTCGGGCTTTCGGCCAATTCAGCGGTGGTTACAGCTTCGCTGGTCATTTTTATTATTGATTTGGTTGCCGTTCAGCTTTCAGAATTGATATACGGATTTTAATTCAAAACCTATGGAAACAGTCATTGAAATCAAACATCTGGAGAAGGCTTTCAACGATATTCCGGTTCTGACGGATATTAACTTGGAGCTCAAGCGAGGCGAGAATATTGCCATTCTTGGTAAGTCGGGTACCGGAAAATCGGTGTTGACTAAATGTATTGTGCGCCTGGTGCAGGCCGATGATGGCGAAGTTCTGGTATTGGGCAACGATGTTCTTCGAATGGATGATGAGCAACTGAATGAAATACGCAAAAAAGTGGGTTACCTGTTTCAGGGAGGTGCTTTGTATGATTCTATGACCGTCAGGGAAAATCTCGAATTTCAAATTAGACGCACCCAGCTTGAAAAAAATAAAACGGAGCTTCGTCAACTGGTGGAAGAGTCGCTTGAAAATGTGGGCTTGCTGGATGCCATTAATAAAATGCCGGGTGAGCTTTCCGGAGGGATGAAAAAACGGATTGGCCTGGCTCGAACCTTGATCCTGAAGCCAAAGGTTATTTTATACGATGAACCAACCACGGGGTTGGATCCTGTAACTTCAGGCGAAATCAGTGAACTGATATTGGCGGTTCAGGAGAAATACAATACTTCCTCCATCATTATTACACATGACATCAAGTGTGCGAAAATGACAGCCAATCAGGTTAAAATAATGAAGGACGGGAAGTTTTATGCAGAGGGCACTTTCAGCGAATTATGTGAAAGTGATGATCAGGAAGTAAAAGCCTATTTCAGCTAAAAAAAAAACAGTGTTATGAGTAAATTTAAAAGTCGTCCGTTAAAATTAGGAATGCTGGTTTCAGTAGGGTTGTTACTGTTTGTAATGGCTGTTTATTACCTCGGAAGCAAGCAAAATCTGTTTTCGTCCACTTTCACAGTAACCAGTCATTTTTACGATGTGAAAGGACTGGTTGAAGGCAATAAAGTTCGATATTCGGGCATCAGTGTTGGTACGGTTTCCAGTGTTGACATTATCTCCGACTCCACCATTTCGGTTGAAATGCTCATCAATCAAAAGGTTTGGGAGTTTGTCCGGAAAGACTCCAAAGTGGAAATTGGACGCGAAGGGCTGATGGGTAGTAAAATGGTGATTATTCATCCGGGAACGCCCGAAGCCGGCACTGTGGAAGACAATGAAATGCTGGAATCCATCAAAGCAATTGATGTGCAAGAGATTATTCAGGAAGCCCGGGGAATTATAGATGACAGCCGGATGTTATCGAAAAGCCTGTTGGAAATGAGTGAAAAAATTAACAATGGCGATGGCGATTTGGGCCGACTAATCAATGAAAATACCATTACGACGAAATTGGGGCAGGCAGGCGACGAATTGCTGGCCTTTGCCAAAAACGCAAACGAAATCTCGGGAAAGGTGAACCGCGGAGAAGGTGATTTAGGACGCCTGGTGAATGATAGCGCCATAACCTATGAATTGACATTCACCTTGAATCACCTGAAACAAATGACAGCCCACGCTGATTCGGTGACCATGGAAATGCTGTTGTTCAGTAAAGAATTGAATGAAGGCGAAGGATTACTGAACCGCTTGGTGTATGACCGCGAAATGGCACAACATGTGGATACCACCATCGTAAAAGTTGGCCAGGGAGTTGATGAGGTTGTTCAAACAGCCGGAAAAATCAGGGAAAGCTGGATTCTGAACCTTTTTTCAGGACGAGATAAAAAGGACAAACAGGCAGATTGAACCCGGATTGACGATCGAAGAAGTGGATTAGAATCTTGCTATTGATCTGAAATATAGAAATATACAACTTGCAAGGCTTGTTTTATCGCTGTTGATTGACAAAAAATTGGTATCTTAGAAACTTTGATTCGAACACTTTGTTTATATGTTAAAATAAAGAAGCTGGTCACGAAAGTCATCGTTTGAAGTGAAACTGATCACATGGAGTGGCTAAGTTAAAGTAGAACGGTCTCTAAGCCCCTCATCAATGAATGAAAAACTGGGAAAACAAGTCGAAGAAATAGCCGGAATAATCAACCAACTGAAAAACGGAGATGTTGATTTAGATATGGAATCACTGATGGAGTTGGATGAACTGCTGGATTTATTAAGCAATAAGGTTAAATCGGCCAAATTGGGTTATCCGTTAAGCAGCCAGCCAGCCACGTCCGAATCGGTCAGGCACGAAGCCATTTTTATTTTTGATACCACCTACAAAGTTTATAAGTACACCGGTATTTTCGATCACCTATTTCACCCTGGCAAAAGCGGAGCATTACAAATTTCCGACCTCTTAAAAATCGAGGAAATGGATGTTTTTTTTCGAATGATCGACCGCTTACTGGCCACTAAAGAAAGCCAGGAGTTCGAAACGATCATCCATTCTACCCAAGGTATTCCGCTGGCGGCAAGAATTAGCCTTGAATTGCTTTCGGAGAAGGTTGGCGACGAATTAATTATGGCGGGGGTCAATTTTTCCAACACTACGATGATCGACATCAAGAACTATCAGCAAATTGTTATTGACAACTTGCCTGATATTGATGTTTTCTTGTTTGACACCGACTATCGCTATGTGCTTGCGGGCGGACGCGAAAAAGAGCGCTTTGGCTTGTCAAACAGCTATTTTGCAGGCAAGACCCTTTTTGAGGCATTTGATGAAAAAGTGCACAAGCGCTTGTTTCCTTTTTACCGCAAAGCGCTCAGCGGCGAAATGGCTGACGGCGAAATCCGGGTGGAGGATCAGGTGTATTACATTTGGGCTACTCCGGTAAGGAATTTTTACAGTGAAGTTGTCGGGGGAACAGCCATCGTTCAGAATGTAACCAAAGATAAAGAGGTGGAGGCACGCCTGAAAAAAGCGAAAGATGATGCCCAAAAAGCGGATCATGCGAAATCAGTTTTTTTGGCAAACATGAGTCACGAGATTCGCACTCCGTTGAATGCCATTGTCGGATTTGCCGAGCAGCTGGCAAAGTCGGAACTCGATAAAAAGCAGGAAGTCTTTGTCCGTTTTATCAACGACTCATCCGAACACCTACTCGCGCTGGTCAATGAAATCCTGATTCTTTTTAAACTCGGCATGGGCAAAGTTCATATCGATAAAATAGCTTTTAATTTGACCCAGATTTTAAGTGTCATTTATAATTCGTTTATCATTCGGGCCAACGAAAAAAAGCTGCGGCTGTCTGTCCAAATCGATCCTAAAATACCCGATACGCTGGTCGGCGATCCTTTTCGTTTGCGGCAGATCGTGATTAATCTGATGTCGAACGCTTTGAAATACACAGATGTAGGTATGGTGGAGTTGCGTTGTGTGTTGGAGAAAGAAGAGCAGGAGAGCGTCGTTTTACGTTTCGAGGTTGAAGATACCGGCATGGGCATATCGCCCCAACTGAAACCTGTGATTTTTGATGAATTCACCCAGTCATCGGCTAATCTGGATAAGAAGCGTAAGGGAGCCGGATTGGGATTAACCATCTGCAAAAAGCTTATCGAATTGATGGGCGGACGGATTCAGGTTACCAGCGAAGAGGGGCGGGGAAGTTTGTTTGCTGTTAGCTTGCCGTTTCAGAAGGCGAGTGAACAGCAAAAGGCCGAGCGTGAGAGCCATTATTCGCTTCGTGAAAACCTGCTGGAGGGAAAGAAAATTTTATTTGCCGATGATGATGAGTACAACCTTTTGCTTGCCGAAACGGTTTTGTCGAACTGGAATGCCGACTTTCAGCTGGCGCGGAACGGGGAAGAGGCTTTGAACTTCCTTAAGCTGAATCAATATGACATGATTCTGTTGGATATTCATATGCCTAAGATGAATGGAGTGGAGGTTATTCATGAAATCAGGAAAGACAAAAAAAACCCCAATCATAAAATAAATGCATTGGCCGTAACAGCCAATGTCCTTAAAAGCGATATCAAGCTCTATATGGATCGTGGGTTTAATGGCTATGTGCTGAAGCCATTTAAAGAGCGGGAGTTGTATAACAAGATCTGCAATGTGCTACAGCTGATCAGCAGCGGTACAGACCAAAAAGAAACAGCAGTTTCTGAAATGGCACTGCCGGGCAACAGGAATGAATTTGACGCTGAAAATCTTTGGCAAACATCCAATGGCGATCGTGAGTTTTTTAATAAAATGATTGATACATTTGTAAGAAACTCGAGAAATCTTGCAGCCGATTTTGACAGCGCCTTAAAAAACGAAGATTGGAATGATTTGGGAGAGAAAGCACATCGGGCCATTCCTTCGTTCAAATTTTTTGGATTGAACGAGTTGGTTGAGCATCTTAAAAAAATGGAAGACCTGGCATTGCGTGATAAAGAATACACCAGCCTTTTGGCAAGAACTCAACAGATTTTGGTTTTGGTGGAAGAAGTGATAAAGCAAGCCGAAAAGCTTCAGCAAAAATAAAATAGGTCCGCGACCTTAACAGATATAGCTATATGAGTAAAATATTGATCATTGATGATGATACGTTTATTTGCGAAATCCTAAAAAAACAACTGACCAGCAACGGATATAAAGTGGAAACAGCTTTTTCCGGTAAGAGTGGGATGGAGGCCATCAAAAACAGCCAGTTCGACTTGGTGCTTTGTGATTTCCGGCTGCCCGATACCGATGGGATGGAGTTGCTTCAAAAGATTAAAGCCATTGCCCAATCAACCATTGTGATTATTATTACGGCCTATGCCGATATCCGGCAGGCTGTTAAGTTGATGAAAATGGGAGCGGAGGATTACATAACCAAGCCGTTGCAACAGGAAGAAATTATAGCGTTAATCAGGCAAAAACTGGCTAAAGAAAAGCCCGCAATCCGAAAAACACAAGACCATATTTACACCGATGGCGATTTTATCATGGGTAAAAGTGATAACATGCGGTCAGTTATTAATCTATCCCGTCGGGTGGCGCCTACCAACATGTCTGTCCTCATCCAGGGAGAAACAGGTACCGGAAAAGAATACATTGCCCGGTTTATTCATCAGCATAGCAAACGACACAGCCATCCTTTTGTGGCGCTTGATTGTGGTGCGATCCCTAAAGACCTGGCCAACAGCGAACTGTTTGGACACATTAAAGGGTCGTTTACCGGTGCTGTTCGCGATAAGGAAGGCGTTTTTCAGCAAGCCAACGGCGGCACGCTTTTTCTGGATGAAATTGGAAATTTGAGTTACGATATCCAGGTTCGCCTGCTCCGGGTTTTGCAGGAGCGAACCGTTTCGAGAGTTGGGGAAAATAAGGCGCAAAAGGTCGATGTTCGAATTATTACGGCTACCAACGATGATTTGCTTGATGAAGTCAATCAAAGTAATTTCAGGGAAGATTTGTATCACCGGGTCAATGAGTTTAAGATAAATCTTCCTGCACTCCGCGAACGAAAGGAAGATATCTTATTTTTTGCAAAATATTTTTTAACCGCCTCAAACGAAGAACTGGAGCTTCAAATTGAACGAATTAGCAGTGATGCCGAGTTGGTGCTGCAAAAATATCCCTGGTACGGAAACCTCAGGGAATTGAAAAACGTGATTAAGCGCGCTGCATTGCTGTCTCCCGGAAATGAGATTACCAAGGATTGTCTCCCGCGCGATATTGTTTACCCATCCGATTCGGAAGTGAACAGTGAAACTGTGGAGATTGGCGAATCAAAATTGAAGGATGCTTCGTCGGAATTCGAAAGACAGTTGATTTTGAGAACCATAGAAGAAGCTGGGTTTAATAAGTCGAAAGCGGCCCGCTTGCTGAAAATTGATCGCAAAACACTTTATAACAAAATCAAACAATACGGTATTGAAATTTGACTGATCCCGATAATTCTTTGGAACAGATATTGGACATTTCGAGCCATTGAGGAGGATGGAAAATGCGGCAATCAAATTTATTGAAGAAAATAGCTATTGTTGACGATGTCCCCGGAGGCTTCAGCATTGAAGGGGGCAAGTTAAAGGAGCAGACACTAAAAGAGCAGGTCAAGTGCTTTCGAAAGGCTTCGGGTCTGTTAAGTTATTTGGAAAAACTCAAGCAGAAGCATTTGGTTGAGGATTTTCCAGATTATATCTTGATTGACATTCACTTGCCCGATATGGATGCAACAGCCTTTTTGGATAGCTTTGCGCGAATTGTAGCTAATATGGAAACACCTGAAATTTTTATTTTGGCCAGTTCGGGCGATAAAAAGAGCCGGGATCTCGCCATGCAGTATTCCTTTGTTAGCGCCTACCTTGAAAAGCCTGTGCCATCCGATTTTATTGAAGTATTAATTGCTGGCAAGGGTGTGGACAATTCCCCTCATTAGTCTGTGGATGTTTTTGCACACCAGCACGACGATCGGATTTCCCGTTCAGCCAAATCAAAATTTTCTGACATGTTTTGCGGAATTGTGGTTTGTTTTTAGGAGTTTGTAAGCACATGTTTATTAGATCGCAGTACGAAAAACAGGATAAACTCCAGAAAAGCATAATTTTGTTCAGCAAATAATTATTAAGGATAAACATTAAGATAGTCACCGAATGGGAAACGAAAAATTACACAAGGGGTCATTGGGATTGATGAGAGGTCTGATTATGGTTCTTTTGGGATTGGCGCTCCTGTTTTATCCTGGATTTACCCTCGTGTCCATGACTCGGCTGGTTGCTGTTTTATTACTTGTAAAAGGAGCTATGGCAGGCGTGATACTTTTGTTGTCGCGTAACAAGCGAAGCGACCCTTCCATGCTGCTGGAAATGCTTTTTGATGTGGGGATTGGCCTCCTGATTCTTTATAATCCGGGTGGCACCATTTCCTTTTTTGTTGTTATTCTTGCCATTTGGGCTCTCATCGGAGGATTGCTCATGGCCTTTTCCTTTAGTACTTTGCGGAAGGCGGGCTTAACCAGTTGGGGCTTGTTTTTGAATAGCATCATTGCCCTTTCGTTTGGCTTGGTGTTGATTTTTGAGCCCTTGCGCGGCGGTCTGGCCCTGGCGACACTCATCGGAGCTTTTGCGTTGGTTTATGGCATCGTTAATCTGTTGTCCGTTGCTTTCCAAAAGCGGATGTAGCTGTAGAATTTCGTTACAACGGTATGTGCTTTCTGATCTAATCTGCCAGAATTTTAATGTGCGATCGGAATTGATACGGACAGTATAATTGGCTGGATGTTTACGCCGGGCATATCACTTTCTTTTATCCACTTTACAAGCTTTGATAAGGTTTTTCCACAATTTGTGGAACAAGCTCTACTGTCATTTTTTGCACCCCTGAATGATGGATTTTATAACATGCTGTAATTCAGTGTGTGTTTTGTTTGCGAAGCTTTTGGAATGGTTTTCCCACTAGTAAGGTCAATATATAAAAATGGAGGCTATGGAACGAGCATATTTAGTCGAAACACAGAAGGAGATATTGAAGTGCTCGTTTCATCGGTCAGCTGATGGAGTATAAATAATAAATAATTTCAATCATATGAAAAACCTGAGAAAAAGAATTGATAACATGAATCTTTATTTGAATTCCAAGTCGTATTCGGCGGAAGACAAGAAAATAATTCAAGGGACAGAGGGTTCCATGTCTTCTGGGAAAATGACGAAGACGCTGGATGAAACGAGAAGTACACGGACGTCAGATAAGATAAAAACATCAATTTAAGTATTTGAGGTGAAAGTTTAATTTATTAATCAATTTAAAACAAAAAAAGTCATGAGTAAAGCAACAAGAAACGCCATTTTTGGCTTCGTAGCTGGCGCAGCAGCCGGTGCTTTGGCCGGAGTATTATTAGCCCCGGAAAAAGGAGAAAAAACAAGAAAAAAAATTCAGAAAAAAGTTCAACGAGTTTCTGAAGATCTGTCCGAGACCATCGGAGAAAAAGTGGATAGCCTCAAAGATCAGGTCAATGAAATGATTGACCATGTGAAAGAGAGCACCAACGATGTGGAAGGAAAGATTAAGAAGGAAGCGAAATCGCAAGCCGATGCGAGCGGCAAGTAAACGAATCATTTAATTACTTGAATTTATGAGCAGAAACCTATCAGATAGCATCGGCGAACTTAGTGAAGCGTCGAGGAAGTACATCCAGACGCGAATTGACATGGTTAAACTGACCATGTTGGGTAAGGTAACCCAGATTACAACATACCTCATCAGCAGTCTTTTGCTGACTATGGCCGGAGCGTTAATCTTATTTTTCGGCCTTGCTGCATTTGTTGCGTGGTATGGACAGGTTTATCATGATTATCTGACAGGTTTGTTGCTTGCCGTAGGAATATTGGTTTTTCTAACACTGCTATTTTTATTGCTGAAAAAGCAGCTGATTACCTCCTTCGTTTTAAGAAAATATTCCTCTATGCTGTTCGAAGATGATGAGGAGGAGGAATTACTATGAAGAACATTAGAAATATGCGCGAACTGCAACTCAAGAAGCAGAACCTGAGGTTTAAGTCGCTCCATTTGGAGGATAAACTCAACGATCATGTGCAGGAAGCGATGCATGATTTTTCGGGCTACATCAGAAAAGTAGCTTTCCAAACAGGATTAAAGATTGCGTTAAACCTGTTTTTTCGAAAACGCACACATCAGGAAAAGACTGAAAAGGAAACAGAACAGACAGATTGATCAGATGAAGAGGAATATCGGTTTAAGGACCGGTAGCAGAAAGTAAAACCTGCTACAATACGAATGGCAAAAAAACCAGTTATGAAAACAAATCTATTACTGCTAGACACCATGAAGAATATGGAAAACCTGATTTATTCAGCGTTTTCATTAAGTAATCAGTTAAAACGAAAATTGAAGATTGTTTACGTTCTGGATATTCAGTGGGTTGGCGCTGGTAGCGAGTTTGTCGGATCAGCAGTCCCCGGGACCAGCGAAACTTACCAGATAGTAGAAAAGGGAATTCGTACGGATTTTGAGCGGGCCGAATCGGAAATGAGAAAAATTACGGCGGAGTATTTTGAAAAGCATCCACAAAATATTCCGTATGAAATTGAGTTGGTTGAAACTAGCCGATTGGATATGATTTCGAAAACAGTTGAACAGGAAAAAGATGTTTTGCTGCTGATGAGTAATTATAACAGTTACTCGGGATTAAGCACAGGAACAATCAACTACCCGAATATTATCGATAAAGTCCCTTGTCCGGTGCTGATTATTCCCGATGAGATACAGGCGGTTAGTATCAATAATTACCTTTTTGCAACAGCCTTCCATGCGGAGGATTTGAAGGCGATCAAGCATTTGGCAGAAATAACCGCCGGAGCAGACGGAAAGAACTTGACGATTTTCCACAACATGGAAACGATCGACTTTGAAACAAAACTGAAGTGGATTGGATTCAAATCACTGGTTAAGGAAAGTATAAGCGGATTCCATCTCAAATTTGAACACGCCAATGAAAAGAATGTCCGCGATGCCCTGAAAAAATACTTGACCAATGAATCATTGGATGTGATTGTTATCCTGAAAGAAAAGAAAGGGTTTTTCGAGGACTTGTTTTCCTCTTCAGAAACCCATTATGTGGTCACTCATTTTGATAAGCCGGTTTTGATTTATCATGAAGAGAACCTGAATTAAACACGAAAAATAAAATTGAAGAACGAAAAAATATAAATACCATGGAAACGAAAGAAAAAACAGTTGTAAGACTCGGATTTAATCAGAAAGACACCTCTGAATTGATTAGTCAGATCAATTTGTTGATCTCCAGTTATCATGTGCATTATCAGAAACTCCGAAACTTTCACTGGAATGTTACGGGAAAAGACTTTTTTGATCTGCATGAGAAATTCGAGGAGCTCTATGATTTCTCTAAAGTAAATATTGATGATTTGGCTGAACGCGTGCGCGTATTTGGAGCAAGACCAACAGCAACTCTGCACGAATACCTCAACGCATCCAAAATTGCAGAACCAGTAGGAATCCCTGGTTCGGATGGTATGGTAGACCAGGTTTTGAGCGACTTTGAAATCTTATTGTCCCAAATGATCAACGTGCTTGAAACAGCCAATGATCTTGGTGATGTGTCAACCATCGACTTGGTTAATTCAATGGTCAAACAAACCGAGAAATACTACTGGATGTTTACTTCCTGGCTGGAAGAAAAATAATCCAATTAAATAGAAATAATGCACAGGCCGTTGATTGACTCAACGGCCTTTTTTTGTCTTTTTTGAAGAAGATGTTCTGTTTTGAATTGTGCGACAATCCTTATTTAGAGCGAAAGTATATTAGCGTCTGCGAATCGATTTTGTGAGAACAATTGCGGTTTATTGTTATTTTTACAGACTGCATGAGCCTGGCAAAAGTTTTCAACGGTCGTCTGTTAATTATTGACAAAATAGTGAAACTTTAAGGGTGTTTTGTTTTCTTTATATTTGTGATAAATTGCAATAAGTATGACTCCTAATTACGATGAAGGTTCGATTAGAACACTTGATTGGCAGGAACATATTCGGAAGCGTCCCGGAATGTATATTGGGAAACTCGGAGATGGAACTGCCTCTGATGATGGAATTTATGTGCTTTTAAAAGAAGTCATGGACAACTCGGTTGACGAGTTTATGATGGGCTTTGGAAAAAAGATTGAGGTCAAGGTTTCAAACGAACTGGTCAGTGTACGCGACTTTGGCCGGGGAATTCCGTTGGGCAAGCTGCTCGATGTGGCTTCGAAAATGAATACTGGTGCCAAGTACGATTCCGAGGTGTTCAAAAAGTCCGTGGGATTGAACGGGGTGGGGATCAAAGCCGTAAATGCTTTGTCTGGCAGCTTTGTAATTAAAGCGTTCCGGGAAGGACAGGTGAAGGAAATCGCCTTTTCTAGGGGCCACGTGGTAGAAGAAAAGGACTTGGGGAAAACCGATGAGCCAAACGGCACGATGGTGGCTTTTGTACCCGATATTGATATTTTCCGAAGCTTTCGTTTCCACAACGACTATGTGGAAAACATGATGAAGAATTACTCCTTTCTGAATGCCGGACTGACGATTTTGTGTAATGGCGAAAAATTTCAATCGAAAAATGGATTGAAAGATTTGCTGGAGGAGAACCTCGATGCGGAACCACTTTACCCGGTGATCCACCTAAAGGGTGACGACATTGAAGTGGCCATAACCCACGGAAACCAGTATGGCGAGGATTACTATTCGTTTGTGAACGGACAGCATACCACTCAGGGAGGAACACATCTGGTGGCTTTCCGCGAAGCCATCGTCAAAACCGTTCGCGACTTCTACAAAAAAGATTTTGACCCTTCCGATATTCGTGCGTCAATCATTGCCGCCATTAGTATCAAAGTGGAGGAGCCTGTTTTCGAATCGCAAACCAAAACAAAGCTGGGTTCGCGCGATATCGGCCCCGATGGTCCGAGTGTACGACATCATGTTGTCACCTTCGTTCAAAAAGAGCTGGATAACTATCTTCATAAAAACCAGGATGTTGCCGAAGTGTTTCTGCGCCGGATTCAGGAGTCGGAGCGCGAGCGCAAGGCCATTTCGGGAATTAAGAAGCTGGCAAAACAACGGGCTAAAAAATCAAGCCTGCACAATAAAAAACTGCGCGACTGCCGTGTGCATTACAACAGCAACCACGAGCGCAAAAGCGATTCCTCCATTTTTATCACCGAGGGCGATTCGGCCAGCGGTTCCATCACGAAATCGAGAGATGTAAACACCCAAGCCGTGTTTAGCTTGAGAGGAAAGCCGCTGAATACCTATGGGATGACTAAAAAAGTGGTCTATGAGAATGAAGAATTCAACTTGCTGCAAGCGGCGCTGAACATTGAAGATAGCATGGAAGACCTGCGTTACAGCAAGGTTATTATAGCCACCGATGCCGACGTGGACGGGATGCACATCCGGCTGCTGCTGATCACCTTCTTTCTGCAGTTTTTTCCTGAATTGGTAAAAAAAGGACACCTGTTTATTTTTCAAACACCACTGTTTCGCGTGCGTAATAAGCAGAAAACATTTTATTGCTATTCCGAAGAAGAGCGGTTGGCTGCCGTGAAAGCAGTTGGTGTCAAACCGGAAATCACCCGATTCAAAGGGCTTGGCGAAATATCGCCCGATGAATTTAAAAACTTCATCGGCCCCGATATCCGGCTCGAACCGGTTCAAATGAAAAAACACGAATCGGTTTCGCAGATGCTCGAATTTTATATGGGAAAAAATACACCCGACCGGCAAGAGTTTATCATCGACAACCTCTACGTGGAGAAAGACGAAATCTAAAAAATCAAAAGAGAAGATTATTGCAACTGAAGTTTTACTTATAACAAAAGCGTTGTGGCAGAAGAGGAAAAAAATAAAGATAATCAACCAGTAGAACCAGCTGATGGCATCACGTATTTGTCGGGGATGTACCAGGACTGGTTTCTTGATTATGCATCGTATGTAATTCTGGAACGGGCTGTGCCCTATGTCAATGATGGATTAAAGCCTGTTCAGCGACGGATTTTGCATGCCATGCGCGAAATGGATGATGGGCGTTACAACAAAGTGGCCAACATCATTGGGCAAACCATGCAATATCATCCACATGGCGATGCTTCCATTGGTGATGCGCTGGTGCAGCTTGGACAAAAGGATTTGGTGGTCGACAGCCAGGGAAACTGGGGAAACATTCTGACGGGCGACGGGGCAGCGGCTCCTCGTTACATCGAGGCACGTTTGTCTAAATTTGCCCTGGAAGTGGTTTTCAATCCCAAAACCACCAACTGGAAGTTGTCGTACGATGGACGTAAAAGAGAACCAGTGACATTACCTGTCAAATTTCCCTTGTTGTTGACGCAAGGGGTTGAGGGAATCGCTGTTGGTTTAGCCTCCAAAATTCTCCCGCACAATTTTATCGAATTGATCGATGCCTCCATTGCCTACCTGAAAGAGGAGGAATTCGAAATCTATCCGGATTTTCCAACCGGAGGATCGGCCGACTTTTCAAGGTATAACGACGGCCTTCGGGGCGGAGCTGTAAAAGTACGCGCTAAAATCGAAAAGGTGGATAACAAAACATTGGCTGTTACTGAGTTGCCTTTTGGAAAAACAACTTCCACTTTGATCGAGTCCATCATTAAAGCCAACGATAAAAACAAAATCAAGGTCAAACGGATTGACGATAATACGTCGGACCGGGTAGAGATTCTGGTTCATCTTGCCGCCGGAATTTCATCCGATAAAACCATCGACGCCCTGTACGCTTTTACCGACTGTGAAGTTTCTATTTCGCCCAACGCATGCATCATTTTAGATGATAAACCCTTGTTTATAGGGGTTAGCGAAATTCTGAAGCGAAATACCGACCAAACACGGATGCTGTTGAAGCTGGAACTTGAAATCCGGAAAAGTGAGTTGGAAGAGTCCTGGCATTTTGCTTCGCTTGAAAAGATCTTTATTGAAGAACGGATTTACAAGGACAAGGAATTTGAGCAGTCGGCCAACATGGACGAAGCTGTGGCTTATGTAGACAAGCGTTTGGATCCGTGGAAGCCAAAACTAAAGCGCGAAATTACGCGCGATGATATCCTAAAGCTGATGGAAATCCGTATGGCCCGGATCCTGAAATTCAATACTGATAAAGCCAACAACTACATCCAGTCGATTGAAGATGAGATTGAGGAGATTATCAAAAAAATTAAAAATATTGTTCCATTTACCATTGAATATTATCAGCGGATAAAAGAGAAATATGGTAAAGGGAAAGAACGCAAAACCGAAATTCGCGGTTTTGAAAACATTGAGGCCAGCAAGGTGGTAGTGGCCAACGAAAAGCTCTATTTCGATGCCGAAGAAGGCTTTATAGGAACCAGCCTGCGGAAAGCGGAATATGTTTGCGATTGCTCCGACATGGATGACATCATCGTCTTCAGAAAGGACGGAACGTATTTCATAACCAAGGTTTCAGAAAAGGCGTTTGTTGGAAAGAATAGTCTGCACATTGCCGTGTTCAAGAAAAACGATAAGCGAACCATTTACAATGTGGTTTATCGCGATGGACGGCAGGGAGCATTCTTTATGAAACGCTTTGCGGTTACCGGAATGACGCGCGACAAGGAGTACGAGTTGACCAAAGGAACAGCCGGCTCGCGGATTTGGTATTTCAGTGCCAATCCAAACGGTGAAGCCGAGGTGTTGAAAGTGACCTTGAAACAGAAGGCGCGCCTGAAAAAATTGCAATTTGAAATTGACTTCAGTGAGTTGGCGATCAAAGGCCGCGGGGCGATGGGAAATATTCTCACCAAAAACGACGTGCATAAAATCAGCCTCAAGGAAAAAGGAGTTTCAACGCTTGGCGGACGAAAAATATGGTTCGACTCCGATGTGTTGCGCATCAATTCTGATTCGCGGGGTAAGTTTTTGGGCGAATTTCAGGGTGAGGAGAAAATTCTGGTGCTCTACAAAAAAGGTGAATACCAGCTGTATAATTTCGATCTGTCCAACCACTTCGATGCCGATATCTTAACCATCGAAAAGTACGACAACAGCAAGGTGTTGTCGGCAGTTTATTACGATGCTGAGCAAGAATTATACTACGTGAAACGCTTTGAGATTGACGAAGTGATGGGACGCAGAATTAGCTTTATCGGCGATCATCCCGATAACAAACTGATCAGTTTGACCTGGGTGCGTTATCCTCGGTTGGAAATTGAGTTTGGCGGTAAAAATTCGGCCCGTGAAAATGAGATCATTGAAGTGGCAGAGTTTATCGGTGTTAAATCGCACAAGGCTCGTGGAAAACGCCTGACCAATTATGAAGTGGAAAACATTAAGGAGATTGAGCCTGTTGTGAAGGATGAAGATGATAAGCCTGCGGAGGAGCAAGCCGAGGAGGGATCAACAGATGAAGTTCCCTTTGAAGTGAAACGTCCGAAAGGAGAGGATGATGAAGATAAGAATCAAATGTTGCTGTTCTGATGAAGGTTTTTTTGATTGGATATATGGGTTGTGGAAAATCTAAAATGGGAAGAACACTTTCTTCCATGCTGGATATTCCGTTTGTTGACCTGGATAAGTATATCGAAGAGAAATATTTTAAAACTGTCCCACAGATTTTTGTCGAAGAAGGAGAAGCTGAGTTTCGTAAGAAAGAGCAAGCAGCCCTCAAAGAAGTGGCTGAATTTGACCCGGTGATTGTGGCAACAGGCGGTGGCGCTCCTTGTTTTTTCGATAATATGGAGGTGATGAACCGGGCTGGCTTATGCGTTTTTCTGGATGTCGACAGCCATGAGTTGGCGAACCGGCTGATTCACTCGAAAAATGAACGACCCCTGATTAAAGGAAAATCGCCTGAAGAGTTGATCCATTTTATTGATGAAATGATGCTTAGCCGGCGTCCGTTTTACGAAAAAGCAAGTTGTATTCTGAAAGGCAGGGAACTATTGCCGGAACAAGTCATTGCTGAAATTAAAAGAGAAAAGTGAAAAAGTTAGAGATCTGTGCCTTGGCATCGGGAAGCAATGGAAATTGCTATTACATCGGAAATGAAACCGAAGCGCTATTGGTTGATGCCGGTTTGTCGGCTCGCCAGTTGCAGTTGCGGCTGGCTGAAAAACAAATCAACCCTTCCAAAATTAAAGCGGTTTTAATCACCCACGAGCACAGCGATCATTGTCGTGGAGCGCGGGTATTGGGTAAACGTTTGGGAATTCCGGTTTACCTCACAAAAAAAACCTTTTTGGCCATGCGCAAGGCTGTTCAGCCGGAAACACCCCGTTGGTTTGAGCCGAATATGGAATTTCAGTTGGGCGAGTTTGCCGTGTTCCCCTTTACCAAGCAGCACGATGCAGCCGACGCCTGTTCATTCCGGATTTCGTATGCAGGCAAGCACATTGGCGTGATGACTGATATTGGCGAAGCTTGTCAGCGTGTGAAAGACGAATTTACCCGCTGTCATGCCATTTTCCTCGAAAGCAATTATGACGACCACATGTTGATGAATGGCTCTTATCCGTATTATTTAAAGGAGCGGGTATCCTCATCGGTTGGGCACTTGTCAAACGAGCAGGCTAGCCTGCTCTTGAAAGAATACGCAGGAGCGCAGTTGCAGACTATTTTTTTAAGCCATCTTTCGGGCGAAAACAATACGCCCGAAAAAGCCTTCGCCGCTTTCCGGTCTTTTACTGAAATCTACAAGATTGAACTCACCTCCAGACATGGCGCCACGGAAGTGGTTGCGATCTAGTTTCGCTCAACGATCAAAGGTTGGTTTAATAAACGAGGAGGGGCTATGGATCACTTCAGAGTTGGAGTGGACTTAAAATGGAGATTGATAAGAAACCGCAATAAGCAGGCTGATTTTCCAAATAATAATATCCGTTGGCTTATCAGCCGGATTTTACTTTTTGTCTTGCCACAAAAAAAAAGTAAACAAAAAAGTCAAGGCTGATTGTTATCCGCAAGCTCCATCTTCCGAAAAGCTAAGTTCGGCGGGTGATTCATTCAATTTATTCAGCTAGTCATCTTCTAAGCTGTGTTTCTGATTTTGAGGAATATACCTAAATGTAGTAATGCTTAAATTTTGAGTGATAGCCTCTAGTTCTTCATGATTTTCAGCTAGTTGAAATAATACTTTGGACAATTCAATATCTTCACTAATTAATTTTTCATAGCCACTTCTTCCTACTTGTTGTAAGGTCAGCCAGACTTTTAGTTGTTGTGACCGGGTTTTTATCAATTGAATCAATTAACTCAGCAATTCTATCAATTAATTGATAGCCGATTTTCTGAAACTCTTCTTTGCTGATTTCTATTGAATTATCACGATTTTGAATCATGGTAGTATGCTTTTAATGATGAATTTGTGCGCTTCCGTTACATATTTCCCATTCTTCGATACAAATCGGAAGTCCGCTCGCTCAGCATTAATGTGTGTCTAAAGTAATGAATTCCACAGAATAAATTATTTGGGCAGTAATATTCTCTTATGAAGGAATGTGATGCAGGCTCGTTTCAGTATTTTTTTGTTGAGGAGAGCCTGAAACAGGTATTCCGATTACTTGACAAATCTTTACCGGAATTCATATGGGGTATGAGCCAGAGATATAGGCTTGTGTTAATTAACTATTTTATTATCAGTTTCATAATTAAAGTATCCCTACCGAAGTTAGAGTATCTTTATAGCAGGTTTTTACCATTTTTGATTTCAATTAGTCATTTCGCTACTTTGCTGCCTTAAAAATACTTCCTTTCACTTCAGCAAATGGTTTCTCATTGAATTGCGGATAGTCGGGCCGACATTTATTTGTTTTAAAACAAAACTAACGAAGGAGAATTCATGAAGAAATTAAGCTTAGGAGTTATTGGAACTTCAAGAAAAAAAGACGAAAAACGTGTGCCAATTCATCCTGAAGATCTATCGCGTTTACCTAAGGATATCAGAAAACAATTAATTTTTGAGAAGGGATATGGTAAGCCTTTTGGGTTGGATGATGATTTTTTTGTTTCTCAAGCAGGAGGAGTTGCTTCTCGCCATGAGGTATTGGCTGAAATGGGGTCGGTTATTATTGCGAAACCTGTATTAGAAGACTTGCAAGAAATGCGTGAAGGAGGGCTCATTTGGGGGTATCCGCATTGCGTACAGCAAGGCGACATTACACAAACAGCCATCGATCGAAAATTAACAGTCATTGCATTTGAAGATATGTTTGTTTGGTCTCCTAGTGGGCAAGTAGGCAGACATACGTTTTATAAGAACAATGAAATGGCGGGCTATTGTGCCGTTATCCATGCCTTGCAACTAAGGGGTATCGATGGTCATTATGGGAACCAACGCAAGGTCATTATTTTTGGATTTGGCGCGGTTAGCCGTGGCGCTATTTATGCATTAAAATATCACGGTTTCAGAGATATTACAATTTGTATTCAACGGCCCGATCATGAAGTTCGTGAAGAAGTTTTGGACGTGCACTATGTTCGAATTCGTGACGGTAAAGAAGGGGAGGCCCGAATGGTTACTGTTGAACATGATGGCACCGTTCGACCGTTATCCGATTTAATTGGTGAATCTGAAATCATTATTAATGGCACCTACCAGGATACAGACTTTCCGATTGATTTTGTAACAGAAGAAGAAAAGGATACCTTAAAACCAGGAAGTCTAATTATTGATGTGAGTTGCGATGAAGGGATGGGGTTCTATTTTGCTAAACCAACAACTTTTGAAAACCCAATTCTGAATATTGGTAAGATCGATTATTACGCAGTTGATCATACACCAAGTTATCTGTGGGAAAGTGCTTCACGATCAATTTCTGCAGCACTAATTGTGTATTTACCAACAATTTTAGAGGGTCGTATGAGTTGGATGAAAAACACGACAATTCGAAAGGCAATTAATATCGAAGATGGGGTGATTAAAAAAGAGTCTGTTTTTAACGTTTCAGAATCGCAAGCCAACTTATCCTCATGATATTATAAGAAGTAAAAAGGCACAACTTATTCATTCATAAGAACACCGAATTTGTAAACGCGCGATGCACCAAATAAGTCTGCCCGTGTAGGTGTGTGAAAAACGACTCCTTTGAAATTTGGTTCAAACACTCTTTTTTTAGTAGACCCTGAAACCTGTTCAGTGGGACTTGGAAAGCCATTTCCGAAAAGGGAGGCTTTTTTTTCGTTGGGTGGAGCTTTTTCCGAACCGCTTGGCGGCGAATCGGAATTCGTCGCCGCCGATGTGGTGGTGGCTTGCCTCATTGCCTGGTGGGTGTGTACAAGCAGGGATCCGATCTTATAATGCTCAAGTCATCCCGAATTTATTTCGGGATCTCCACAAAACAAGGAAAGGCAGTTATTTACCAACAGACCCTGAAACAAGTTCAGGGTGACGCTCTTCAATTAGGGCAACAACCATAAAATTAAGCGTCATGCCGAACTTGTTTCGGCATCTGCATCGAACAAGGAAAGGTTGGCAGGTACTTGCAGACAGATCCCGAAATAAATTCGGGATGACTTGACAATAAGGGGTGAACGTTGCTTGCGTCGTCATTCCGAGTGCAGCGAAGGAATCTGTATCAGGATCATACCTTCGCATCCATGACCTTTAGCTGCTCAGGTGGAAATTCTCTAAAAATAGTTACGACGCTATCGTTTATCTCGTTGATATAAATTTGTTGAGGATAGAGTTTCATATTTTCATCTAAAGCAATTTGATATAAAGGATAATCCGAATGATCTTTCAAAAAATTTAGTATTTCAAGGTGGTAATTAATCTGATTATTGCCACATCCTTCTTTGATCTCAAAAACATGTTTAAACACACCTGAATGTATATACTGTACATTGCTACTTTCAAAGAACTTATAGCCCAGAGTAATTGACTTTATTGCATTTCTGGGGTATCGTTGTTTTCTAGATTCTTGATCAGACGGACTAACCCAAAAAATATATCTCCATTCACTTTCATGCACCCAGGTTTTCTTTTTCACCGTAACCCACCTGATGAGTTGGGGGAATATTTTGTGAAAATTTCTTGACAAATTACGATTAACCTTCATGCGTTGATTTATTAACTCATCTAGTTCAAGGTATTCTAGTTTTAAGGGGGCTGTTTCCCAAAACCTCGATAGAATTTTTTGCTTATACTTTATCTTGATTCCTTTATGGTCATCGCCATAATATGCCCAAAATAATTCTTCATTTCTACCTTCGTTGAGACAATATATCCCAATGAAATCCTTAATGGTATTAAAGAAAAGTTCCCTTAATTGATTATTGTTTTTACAAGAATCAACTTGCTCAGAGAGTAATACTAGCTTTAGAATTTCTTTGATTTCACCGAATGGAAATAAACGACCTTCCCATAACTGAGGAGAACAATCAAAAGGATCGTTGAAGGATGATGGATTGCTTGCCCATATTTCATTTTCTTTTAAGGCGCTTAAGCTGTGTTCGTTGCACGCATGATATTTAAAAAGATTTTTCGGAGAATTGGGTCGCGGATTATATTCAATCGAGCTTCGAATGTTCTTATCTCCTATTTTAATGATATGATTTCTTTCTTCTTTTTTAGTTTTTGTGAGATAGTCGTATTTGTCAGCCATTTTTCCTTTAAAACTACAAAACATTACGATAACCCTAAGAGTAAAGTAAACTGAAAAATCTTCGAGTCATCCCGAATTTATTTCGGGATCTGTTTGCCAGTACTTGCCAACCTTTCCTTGTTTGATACAGATGCCGAAACCAGTTCGGCATGACGCTTTCCTCCACTCCAACTCCAGAAGATACAGTCATCCTGAACTTGTTTCAGGATCTGTCTGCGAATTTCTATTAAGCTTTTCAAAATACGCTTTCGCCCTCGCCCGGTCAGCAATAACCAGCTCCCCATTTTGCTGCATAAACCAATCGCCGGATAAATCTCTCATTTCAGGATTGCTGTCCCGGATTAGGTTGATTTTCCAATCGTGATGCCAATTTTTAAGTTGCTTTTCCCTGTTAATGCATTCATCCATGCCTTCGATTTTCTCGAAATACATCAAATCAGTCAGGTTATATTTGTTTGTAAAAGCCGATCCTTTGCCAGTTTTGTGTTCGAGTACCCGTCGTTTAATGTCGGAAGTCACACCAATATAGAAGGTTGTTCGGTTCTTGTTGGACAGTATGTAAACGAAGCCTTTATGCATGTGTGGTGGTTTCTTGCCTAAAGGTATCAATTTCGGCAGAAAAGTTACAGCTTTTTAGCAGACGGATGCCGAAACAAGTTCGGCATGACTCGCCTAAACCAACTGTCCTGGGCGAGAAGCGTCATCCTGAACTTGTTTCAGGATCTGTTGGTTCTAAACAACCTTTCCTTGTTCAACGGAGATCCCGAAATAAATTCGGGATGACTCGACAAGCATGCATTATTGATGGTTTCACTCCAAGTGAAGCCCTCAATAAAAAACATAGCATCTTTTCGCTTTTTGCTACCGGAATCAGGGATAAAACTCCAGCATTCGATGGCACTTGCCTAAGGTGTTGATGGAAAACGGGACAGGAGGCGATGGATTTTTAATACCTGTTAAAAATATTTTTAATAGGTATTAAAATAAAATTTGACAGGTATCAAAAAATAATTTGATAGGTATTAAAGCTCCCGGAAGTCCTGAGGAACTAGTTATTCACTGCGGAGCGTTTAACCGTCTTGTCAGTACAAACACGCCATTAGGTGCCGATGTTTTTGCAAACCATCAAAAGCAAGCGGCCGTCTCCGGTATGATTGGAGACGGCCGCCTGATTGTTTTAAAGGCTTGATTGCTACTTTGCTTCTTTTTTCACCACCACTTGTTTGGCGTGTCCGGGAAGGATTAGGTTGAGCAAAATACCGACCACAGCGGCCAGACCGATTCCGGCAAGCGAGAAGTTGCCCCAGGAAATTACGGCGCCACCAATTCCGATGGTCAGTACAATGGAAACCACCACCTGGTTGCGGATTTGGCTCATGTCGGTTTTTGAATCGATCAGGGTTTTGATACCGATTGAGGCAATCAACCCAAAAAGCAAGAGCATAATCCCACCCAATACCGCTTGGGGAATGGTTTTCAGAATGCCACTGATTTTACCCACCAGCGAGAAAACAATCGCGGTAACGGCGGCAATCCGAAGAATGAAGGGGTTGGTCACTTTGGTCAGAGCAATGGCTCCGGTTACTTCCGAATAGGTGGTGTTGGGAACACCACCCACCATGCCAGCCAGTCCGGTAGCAATACCATCACCCAGCAAGGTGCGGTGCAAACCCGGTTTTTCAATGAAATTTTTCTCGGCAACACCACCAATGGCGTACATGTCGCCAACATGTTCAATAATGGGGGCTACAGCTACCGGAACCATATACAGAATGGCACCCCAGCTGAATTCAGGCATCACAAAGCCAGGAAGAGCAAACCAGGCTGATTCTTTCACGGGAGTGAAGTCGATTACGCCAAATAAAAATCCAGCCAGGTAACCTACAATAATTCCGATGAAAATAGGGACAAGCTTAATTAATCCCTTGGTGAAGACCACCACGATTACCGCAGTAGCCAAACTGATGCCGGCAATGATCCAATGCGTTTGAGCCATATCAACAGCCACGGAGGCCAGCGATAATCCGATTGTTATAATGACCGGCCCAACTACGGTTGCAGGAAACAGTCGCTCAACGAATTTAATACCACGCCATTTGACAATGGCTGAAACCAGGCCGTAAACCAAACCCACAGCAATGATACCGGAAAAAGTTCCGGGCAGACCATATAACCGCGTGGCTTCAATAATGGGGGCAATAAAGGCAAAGCTACTGCCAAGGAAAACAGGCACCATTCCTTTGGTAATGACGTGGAAAATCAAAGTTCCCACACCGGCGGTAAACAGCGCAACGGCCGGATCGATGCCCACCAAAAGGGGCACAAGTACGGTTGCCCCAAAAGCAACAAACAAAAACTGTACGCCCAAAACCATGTTACTTCCCGTAAACTGGCTCTGGTTCTCTTTCTTCATCAGGTTCATAATCTAGTTGAAATTTAGTGTGACGTATTAATATAGTTTTGCTGAAATGTCGCGAACGTACAATTGGATGTTTGTTTTGCCTCTGAATTCATTTTCGGCTATGGAATAGCAGATGTCGAACGGCAAGCCCTGGTTGATAGCCTCGCAATGGTCGGCCTGATTAAAAGCAATGGCCTGAAAAATGGATGAAGTTCCGGTGGGCTCAACCAAATCCAGCTTTAAATGCTCCAGCTGGCGACCAACACAGCGGCTGGATCCTGCGTCCAGCACGTTTTCAGTTACAAAAACCGGGGTCATATTGCGAGGCCCAAAAGGGGCAAATTGCTTCAATACGCGATAAAACTTAGGGGTGATGTCGGAGAGCTGGATTTTGGCATCCACCTCAATCATTTCTGTTTTTTGCTGCTCGGTAATTTGTTTGGCCACAATCTCTTCGAACCGGCGGGTGAAAGCCGGAATGTTATCAATCTTCATTGTAAGCCCGGCAGCATACATGTGTCCGCCATACGATTCCAGCAAATCGCTGCAGGAGCCGATGGCTTCATACAGGTCAAAATCCTTTACGGATCGGGCGGAACCTGTTGCCATCCCATTCGATTCGGTCAAAATGACCGTTGGACGATAATAGTGCTCGGTCAGGCGGCTGGCCACAATCCCAACCACACCCTTGTGCCAGTCGCGGTTGTATAGCACGGTTGCCATGCGCTGCGTTTGGTTGGGGTCGTGGGCAATCATATCCAGGGCTTCCTGGGTAATGTCGCGGTCGAGCGTTTTGCGGATTTCGTTGTACGAATTGATTTCGTTACCCAGGTCAATGGCTTCTTCCTCGTCGGTTACAACCATGATGGCCACCGATTTTTTGCCGTGTTCAATGCGTCCCGAAGCGTTGAGGCGGGGACCAATCTTAAACACAATGTCGCTCACCGAGATGTCCTGCCCAATCAGGCCCGAAAGCTGGATGATGGTCTTCAATCCCAGGCTGGGGTTGGAGTTCAGTTTTCGGAGTCCGTAATAAGCCAGCACCCGGTTTTCGCCAACGACCGGCACAATATCCGAAGCAATACTAACCACCACCATGTCGAGCAAATCGTACAGCTCCACAATGGGAACATCGTTTTTCTGGGTGTATGCCTGAAGCAATTTAAAGCCAACGCCGCAACCCGACAGTTCTTTGAAGGGGTAATTGCAGTCGGGGCGTTTGGCATCAAGCACGGCCACCGCATCAGGGATAATTTCGTCCGGGTTATGATGGTCGCAAATGATAAAGTCGATTCCCCGCTCTTTGGCGTTTTTAATTTTGTCAACGGCTTTGATCCCGCAGTCCAACACAATAACAAGGGATATTTTTTGTTCTGAAGCGTAGTCAATACTTTGGGGCGAAATGCCATAGCCTTCGGAGTAGCGGTCGGGAATGTAGTAGTCCAGGCTTTTGATGCGGCTGCGTAAAAACTGGTACATCACAGCAACTGAGGTGGTTCCGTCCACATCGTAATCGCCATAAATCATTACCTTTTCCTGGGTTTGGATGGCTTGTTCCAGGCGGGCAACAGCTTTGTCCATGTCCTTCATCAAAAACGGGTCATGTAAGTCGGACAGGCGGGGTCGGAAAAAGGATTTGGCTTCGTTGTAGGAAGTGATTCCGCGTTGCGATAAAAGATTGGCAATCACCATGTTCACATTGAGGGCAGCAGATAAATGCTTGATAACATTGGCATCGCCTTGGGTTTTAATGTTCCAGATTTTATCCATTCTGATTGCTTCTGCCTCGTTTTGTATGCACGGTTTTAGTTGGTCAAAGATAAGCAATGCGCTCCGATCTGGAAAGGAAAAGAAAACCCGCCGGTCATATTTTGTTAATAAATAGCGGAGATTTGAATCTAATTTTCAACCATTCAAACTATTAGACTTATTAGAAAATTATCAACAAGGATTCCGACAGCTCAAACTCTTGATTATGTTACTTTTAGTTTGAAATAGACTTTGGAAGGGAATAAACATTTCTTTGTTATCTTTGCACAAAATTTTTACAAAATACATCAAATTGAATGATACCCATGAGTGTAGCAGAGCTTAGCGAACAGGAAGTGATTCGTCGAAATTCATTGGCGAAATTACGTGAGTTAGGAATTGAGCCGTACCCGGCAGAAGAGTATCCCGTGAATGCCAAAGCAGCAGAAATCAAGGCCAACTTTGAGCCGGAAAAAGGAACTTATCAAGAGGTTGTTTTAGCCGGACGAATCATGAGTCGACGTATTATGGGAAAAGCTTCGTTTGCTGAATTGCAGGATGATTCAGGCCGGATCCAGATGTATTTTAACCGCGATGAAATTTGCCCCGGCGATGATAAGACTTTGTACAACGAAGTATTTAAAAAACTGCTGGATATTGGCGATATCATTGGAGTGAAAGGTTTCGCGTTTGTCACCCAAGTCGGTGAGAAGTCCATTCATGTCAAAGAATTTACCGTGTTGGGTAAGTCGCTTCGTCCACTGCCGGTGGTGAAGGAAAAAGATGGCAAAACATACGATGCCTTTACCGGTCTTGAGCAACGCTACCGTCAACGCTACGTCGATTTAATTGTCAATCCGCAGGTGAAAGATACGTTCATTAAACGAACCAAAATCATCAACACCATGCGCGAAATGTTTAATGAGCAGGGTTACCTTGAAGTGGAAACGCCGATTTTGCAGGCGATTCCCGGTGGAGCTGCCGCCCGTCCGTTTAGCACGCATCACAACAGTCTGAATATTCCGCTGTACCTGCGTATTGCCAACGAACTATACCTGAAACGCCTTATTGTTGGCGGTTTTGACGGGGTTTATGAGTTTGCCAAAGACTTCCGTAACGAAGGGATGGATCGCACGCATAACCCGGAGTTTACGGTGATGGAAATTTATGTGGCCTACAAAGACTACAAATGGATGATGAACTTCACCGAAGAAATGGTGGAGCGGGTAGCTCTTTCGTTGCATGGTAAAACGGAAGTAACCCTTGGCGATAAACTCATCAATTTTAAACGTCCGTACCCGCGGGTAACCATGCGCGATGCCATTCTGGAACACACCGGATACGACATTGCCGGTAAAAACGAACAGGAATTACGCGAGATTTGCAAAGCACTCGATCTTGAAACCGACCCAAGTATGGGCAAAGGAAAGTTGATTGATGAGCTGTTTGGCGAAAAATGCGAACACCATTACATTCAGCCAACCTTCATTATTGATTATCCGGTTGAAATGTCACCGTTAACCAAAAAACACCGCGAAAATCCGGAGCTGACCGAGCGTTTTGAGCTGATGGTGAACGGCAAGGAACTGGCCAATGCTTATTCGGAGCTGAATGACCCGATTGATCAGCGTGAGCGTTTTGAAGACCAGATGAAACTATCGGAGAAAGGCGACGACGAAGCCATGTTTATCGACCAGGATTTCCTACGCTCGCTGGAGTATGGCATGCCGCCAACGTCGGGCATGGGCATTGGTATCGACCGCCTGACCATGTTTATGACCAACAACGCGTCCATTCAGGATGTGCTGTTCTTCCCGCAAATGAAACCTGAGAAAAAAGCAGACATTGATGCGGATGAAAAGTTCATCGAAATGGGGATTCCAGTCGAGTGGATCGCGGTGATTCGCAAGTTGGGCATTCAAAAAACTGATGCTTTAAAAGAAGCCAAAGCCGGGAAATTCTTCAATGAGCTTTGTGGTTTCAATAAAAAGAACAAACTTGGCCTGACAAATCCATCAATGGATGATGTTAAGCAATGGCTTGAATAGCTAAAGTTGTTTAAATTTATGAATTCAGAACCAAAAGTAGCGGTAATAGGAAGTGGAAGCTGGGCAACAGCCCTGGCCAAAATCCTATTGAATAATGAGGACAGCATCAATTGGTATTTTCGCAGCGCCGATAATATCGAGCAGTTCAAACGTTTCAGGCATAATCCGAATTATTTGCGGGGCGTTGAATTTGATATCAACCGGATTGACTTTTATAATGACATTAACGAGGTTGTTGAAGCGTCCGATATTTTGATTTTGACCATTCCTTCGGCTTTTTTGCATGATGCCTTTTCGAAACTGACCGTCCCGATCAACCATAAATTTGTTGTTTCGGCCATCAAGGGAATTGTTCCTGAGTCCAATCAAATTGTGGGACATTATTTGCACGAATCCTATAAACTACCGTACGAACGGATTGGAATTATTACTGGCCCCTGCCATGCCGAGGAAGTCGCGTTGGAGCGCTTATCGTACCTCACCATTGCTTGTCCGGATGTTAAGCGGGCACGCGATTTTGGTGTAAAGCTCGACTGTGAATACATTCGGACGCATGTATCGGATGATATTTTTGGAACCGAATATGCTGCCGTTCTGAAGAATATCATTGCTATTGCATCAGGTATTGTACACGGGCTGCGTTATGGTGATAACTTTCAGGCAGTGCTTATTGCCAATGCCATTCAGGAAATTAAGCGTTTTGTTGATAAGGTTCATCCGATCACCCGCGACATTAAAAGTTCGGCTTACCTGGGTGATTTGCTGGTGACATCCTATTCTCAGTTTTCGCGAAACCGTACTTTTGGCGCCATGATTGGTAAAGGCTATACCACCCGTACCGCACAAATTGAAATGCACATGGTGGCTGAAGGTTATTATGCCACCAAGTCAATTCATGAAATAAACGAGGTATATAAAGTGAAAATGCCGATTTGCGATGCCGTTTATAACATTTTGTATGGCAATGTTCCACCTGCTGTTGAAATTAGACAATTAACAGACAAATTGAGATAATCTAAAAAAAGAGGTACTCCATCAGGAATACCTCTTCACTATTAATTT
>JAGXIR010000184.1 GCA_024635605.1 Sunxiuqinia sp. | reverse complement strand
TGGTAGCCACTGCCGAAGAATACATGGAAAAAGCCGTGGATCTGGATTTGACCAATAAGGAAACGCTGGCCAATAAAGAAGTGGAAGTCTATTTAGA
This sequence comes from Sunxiuqinia sp., assembly GCA_024635605.1. Taxonomy (GTDB): domain Bacteria; phylum Bacteroidota; class Bacteroidia; order Bacteroidales; family Prolixibacteraceae; genus Sunxiuqinia. Next base: position 10,998 of record JAGXIR010000184.1, on the reverse strand, counting down.
TCCGGAGTTTGTCTTTAAAGGGCAGGTGGTCGATATTATGGGTAACGTCCCAATCCCGGATGCCTTGCTGTCCATTTCGAACGGAACAACCGTGGATTCCATCTATACTGACGAACAGGGAACCTTTACCTATAACCTGGAAACGGACAAACGCTACCGGGCCGATGTTTCAGCCTACAACTTTTTTGGAACCGAAGTGGAATTTAACACCATGGGTATGGATCGGGGCGTGTTTGATTATCTCATCCAGCTGTATTCACTCGATGCCGGATCACGAATTCAGCTGAAAAATATTTATTACGACTTTGGAGAATGGAGCCTCCGGCCAGAAGCGAAGCGCGAGCTTGATCGCCTGGCGAAGGTACTCGAAGACTATCCCGACATTCAGATTGTTCTCGAATCGCATACCGACTCCAGGGGAACAACTGAGTTCAATATGGAGCTTTCACAAAAGCGTTCGAAAACCGCTTCGGATTATTTGGTCTCGAAAGGAATTGATGCCGGACGGATTGAAGATGTAGGCTTTGGCGAAACGCAATTGGTGAACGATTGCGACGGCAGCATTGAATGCACCGAAGAACAGCACCACGAAAACCGCCGGACAGTGGTTGAAATCCGCAAATCGAAAGTGACACGAAGAGCCAAAGGAAATATTTTCTATTTCTAACAGAGATAGATGTAGAGCGCGAAACGGGCTGGTGAACTTCATCAGCCCGTTTTTTTTATTATTTTGCATCGGCTCGTCGGGCTTAATCGATCAAATTGGAATTGAAGTCAGCAGGTCAATGGGAATGCTCAGGAAATGATTCCCATTTTTCGCATCAAAAAGTTCGCATTCATGGTGGAGGTTACTCCGTCGGTTAGCTTGTAGTCAAACAGCAGTTCTTCGTCCGTCAGCTCAATTTCGAAGCACTTGTTGGTAATGTTCTGCGGATAGCGCTTGGCCAGCTCGGTCAGCTTTAAATCGTGGGTAGCAACCAATCCTACGGTTTTCAAATTAATTAACTGCTCGATCAGTTTAATGGAGCCCGACAATTTGTCTTCCGAATTGGTTCCCTTCAGCATTTCGTCGATAATCACAAACACCGGGATGCCCGCTTTAATTTCATCCAGAATGGCCTTAAGGCGTTGCAGCTCGGCAAAAAAGTACGACTCGTCGTTTTGCAGGTTGTCGGTGGTGCGCATGTTGGTAAACAGTTGAATGGGCTTTAAACTGAGCCAGCTGGCATTGGCCCGGCAGCCATTCATCGCCAGCACCAGGTTCACGCCAATGGTTCGTAAAAAGGTACTTTTGCCGGCCATATTGGCTCCGGTAATAATGGCGATCTGTCCGTGTCCGTTCATCCGAAAATCGTTGCCAATATTTTTGGCTTCCTTGATCAACGGATGTTTCAGGTTGTTTGCTGTGAGATGAAATTCACCATCTTCCAGTTTTGGGACTGTCCACTCCGGATGGTTATGGTTCAGGTTGGCCAGGCTTGATAAGGCATCGAAGGTGGCGATGGTTTCAAACCAGTGGCCGATGGAGGCTTGATTGGCCGTTTGCCAGCGAAAAAGTTGTAAGCTGCAACGCAGATCCCAGAGCAAGAAAGCATTCAGGATAGAACCGACCAGCAAGTTTTTTCGGTAATCAAAGCGGGCCATGGCTTTCTGAAGCTGTTTTAACACGTCGCTGGCTTGCTGCTGGTTGGTTAGTAATTGTTGTTTCCGTTCGTTTAAAAGCGGGGCCTGAAATTCCTTCTCTTCAATCAAAATTAACAGTTCGTAGTAACCGGACAGTAGTTTGGTCTGGCTTCCAAATAACGCGTAGAAAGCACTGATTGTCTTTTTATTGGCGTAAAGCACCGAGCCATTAATCAACAAGGATCCCACGAAAAGTGCCCAGGGAACATCGAAAAACTGACAAAGCACAAATGAAATCGTACTTAGCAGCGGGAGAACAACCAGCAGTTTAGCCAGCAGCGCGGCATTTTTGATTTCAATTAGTTCCGTAATTTTTTTCAGAAAAAAAAGATCCTGCTCATCCTTGGTGTGCCCTTTGGCTGCAAAAAACTGTCGCCATCGGGTGTATTTCGCCAGTTCGAGTATGGCTTCCTGACGTTTTTTAAGCGTTGGGATGTCTGTTGTCGCCTGGCTTAAATCGTTGGCCAGATGTTTCTTTCCCAGTTGGGTCACCGTTCGGTTAATAAATTGAAAAATGGATCCCGGTCCGAAAATATCCAAGTCGAAGGTGAAGTGATGATGCGGATCGGTAAATTCGTGTCCGTCGTCAAATTGGCTGTATTCCTCATTCAACGCGGCCAGTTCTTTTTCGTTGATTGCAATCAGGTTCGAAAAAAGGACTTTCTCTTTTTCTTTTTTCTGAAAAAGCTTGATCATGTAAAAAAAAAGGAAGGTGCTGATTCCGGCAACTGACCAGGCCAGCCAAAGCGAAATTCGGGGCAAATAGATGAGCGCCAGAATAATGGTTAAAAAAGCGGAAAGCCGAAAAAAGGCTAACTGCCTGGTTTTCTTTTTGAGTGAATCGAGTCGTTTCTGGTCGTAGGCCAAAAACTTGTTGTATTCCTGAAAAAGTTCTTGATTCATCTTATAGAAATTGGGTGTGCATCAATTGGTTGGTGACAAGCAAAACGGTGGACACAAAAAGCAGAAACACCAGCAGAACAATCCCGCTTTCCTGGTTGCTTAAACCGGTTTCTGCCAGCTTGGGCATTTTCAGCATTAAAAAATGGTTTTCGATGACCAGCAGGAGCTTGTAGATGAAATATCCGATTAAAATTCCTACGACCGCACCAGTCAGCACATCGAAAGGATAATGAACACCCAGATAGATGCGGGTATAGCTGACCAGCGCCGCCCAGAAAAAAATGAAGACCTGGTAGCGGCTATTCTTGAATAACTTTGCGGTGAACATGGCCACGGCAAAGGTGTTGGTGGCATGCGATGAAAAGTAACTGTACAGCCCGCCTTTTCGGTACACGTTGTGCACCAGGTGCTGGATGTCCGTATCGTGGGTTGGTCGTAACCGCTGAACGGTTTCTTTGATAAAAACTGAAAACTGATCGGCGATCAGGATCACCAAAGCCAGCATAATAATGATGACCACCGCCTTCATCCGGTATTTGCGAACAATAAAATAAATCAGGGTAAGGTAAAAAATACCCCAGATAATGGTTTGAGTGAACAGGGTCATGACCACATCCCAAAACGGGTTGTGCATTCCGTTAAAAAAGAAAAAAAGGGATTGATCAAGTTGTTTTATGGGTTCGATAAACGCAATCATGACGGATTTAATATTTGCCAGATTTTATCTTTCAGCTGTAGAATTCCCTGGTTGGTGACCGACGAAATAAAGCTGTGGGGAATATCACTCAGCTCAGCGCTGATTTCCTGTTGCAATTCTTCGTCCAGAAAGTCGGCCTTGCTAATGACCAGGTACCGATCTTTATCCAACAGTTCGGGATTGTATTTTTCAAGCTCGTTGAGCAGGATGTTGTATTCCTTGCGGTGGTCTTTGCTGTCGGCGGGAACCATAAACAAGAGCATCGAGTTTCGCTCAATGTGTCGCAGAAACCGAAGTCCAAGCCCTTTGCCTTCGTGCGCTCCTTCAATAATTCCGGGAATGTCGGCCATGACAAACGACTGCTGGTCGCGGTACGAAACAATGCCCAGGTTGGGAACCAGGGTTGTAAATGGGTAATCAGCAATTTTGGGTTTGGCAGCCGAAACAACTGACAGCAGGGTTGACTTACCTGCACTCGGAAAGCCCACTAAACCAACATCGGCCAGAATCTTTAACTCCAGAACTTTCCAGCCTTCTTCGCCTTCTTCGCCGGGTTGCGCATAACGCGGGGTTTGGTTTGTAGCCGACTTGAAATGGGTGTTTCCCAAACCGCCACGACCGCCTTTGGCCAAATATTGTGTTTCACCATCTTTGGTAATTTCGAACAGGAATTCACCAGTTTCGGCATCTTTGGCCACTGTTCCCAGCGGTACTTCAATGGTAATATCATCCCCATCGGCGCCAAAACTGCCATGTCCGCTACCCGATCCGCCATGTCCGGCATACACATGCCGCTTGTACCGCAGGTGAAGTAGGGTCCACATTTGTGCGTTGCCTGTCACAAATACATGGCCTCCTCGTCCTCCGTCGCCTCCGTCGGGCCCACCTTTAGGGACAAATTTTTCTCTCCGCAGATGGGTTGAGCCGGGGCCCCCGTTTCCTGAGCGGCAAAATATCTTTACGTAATCAACAAAGTTGTTTTCAGCCATGGTATGATCTTGTGAATGTGCAAAATAAACAAAAAAAGACGAATGCACTTCAATCATTCGTCTTAATAATATTTTTACGAGATGGGTTACAATGAACGAACGGTATTTTTTAATCGGGAAGCAATTTCGTCAACACTTCCCATACCATCAATGGGAAAATGTTTGTTTTGAGCTTCGTAATATTCTTTGATGGGAGCGGTTTTTTTGTTGTAAACCGATATACGTTTTTCAATAATCCAAACATCCTGGTCGTCTGAGCGGCCGGACGTTTTTCCTCTGAAGAGAATTCGATCAATAAGCTCCTGCTTTTCAACCTCCAGGCACAGCATGGCCTTGATGGGTGTTTTGTTTTCTTCCATTAATTTATCCAGCGCTTTAGCCTGGGCTACTGTGCGTGGAAACCCGTCAAAAATAAAGCCTTTGGCATCGGGGTTGGCGGAGAATTTGTTTTTAATCATTTCAATGACAACATGATCCGGGACAAGTTCTCCTTTGTCCATCAGTTGTTTGGCTTCGTTTCCCAGGGTTGTTTCGGCTGCAATTTCCTGGCGTAACAAATCTCCGGTTGACAGGTGGATCAATCCGAAGCTTTGGATCAAATACTCGGCCTGGGTTCCTTTTCCCGCGCCAGGAGGACCAAATAGAATCAGGTTTAACATGTTAATTATTGAGTTTTTTTTTGCCTTTTTATTCCACCACCTTAAAAATGTCAATCAGATTCCGGCCACGTCCGTCATAATCCAGTCCGTAACCAACAATAAAGTCATTGGGAATTTCAATACCTACATAATCCAGACTTACTTCTTTGACCAGGGCATCTGGTTTAAGCAAAAGGGAAGCCACTTGAACTTCAGCCGGGTGGTGTGCTATAATTTGTTTGATTGTATTATCAATGGTAATCCCGGTGTCCACAATATCCTCCAGAACGACAACCGTACGCCCTTCCAGACTTTCATTCAAACCAATCAGTTCTTTGATCTCGCCCGATGATTCCGTGCCGGCATACGACGCCAGTTTTACAAATGAAATCTCGGCGTCGAGCAGGGTGATCCGTTTGAATATTTCGGCGGCAAACATGAATGAACCATTTAAAATACACAGGAATAAAGGGTTTTTCCCGGCTAAATCTTCATTCATTTTGTCGGCCATCTCTTCGACGACTGATCTGATTTTTTCGTAGGGAATAAATAATTCGAACTCTTTATCTAAGATCTTTATGTTACTCATTGGTTGTTTTTTTTGTTATTGGAAAGATGAGTTTCAAATCTGTTTATTTTCAATTATTTTAGCTCAGAAATTAAAGAGTACAAAGAAACAAAAATTAATTGAAAAGATGGAAGCGAAAGTTAGTATCATCATGGGAAGTACTTCGGACCTGGCTGTCATGGAAGGTGCCGCTAAAATTATGGATGAGTTCGAAATCCCTTTCGAAATCAATGCTCTGTCGGCACACCGCACGCCGGAAGAAGTGGAGAAATTTGCTAAAGGAGCTAAAGACCGCGGAATACAAGTTATTATTGCTGGAGCCGGAATGGCTGCCCACCTGCCCGGAGTCATTGCTGCCATGACTACCCTGCCTGTGATTGGCGTTCCCATTAAAGCCAGTCTGGATGGATGGGATTCGTTGCTGGCCATTGTGCAGATGCCCCCCGGAATTCCGGTAGCCACCGTCGGAATTAATGGTGCCCAAAATGCCGGAATACTCGCAGTTCAGATGATGGCTCTGGGAGACGACACCCTGAAAGAAAAATTAGTGAACTTTAAAGAAGCTTTGAAAAAGAAAATTGTCAAGGCCAACGAAGATTTATCGAAAATTGAGTATAAATTCAAAACAAATTAGTTTTTGTTCACAAAAAAGTTTGTAACTTGAACCTGCTTGTTGCTTAAGGGTGTACGACTTACATCCTTTTGTTATGATTAGAAGTTGCGCTGTTTTTATTTTTTTGTTGATTTTTGGATCGGTGGAAGGACAGGAGGTTTTTCCTGTTCCACCCCGTTTCCGTTCACTTGGCGATGCCAGTGTCAGTCTGCAATCGCCGCTTTCCGTGTTTTCCAATCCGGCTGGCTTTGCCCTTGAAAAGCAGCGGGCTTTTGGTGTGCAGTATGAAAATCGGTTTCTGCTGAGCGAGTTGAGTACCGCATCGGCTTTCCTTGTCCTTCCTGTCGGCAAAACCAATTTTGGGTTTTCATTTTCACAGTTTGGTCAGGATTCTTTCCGTGAAATTAAACTGTCGTTTGCTGTTGCCAAAAAATTATCGGGGCGGTTGCTGGCGGCTCTTCAATTTCATTATTTCAGTCTGAACATCCCGGAAAATCGCGAACATGTTGCCACATTCATGGTTGATTTTGGCGCGCAATACCGGTTGGGCCCTGATTTATGGCTCGGAGCGCAACTTTTTAATCCCCATCCCATGATACTGCAAAGCTTGCATCTTGAGTTGAATTATCCAATGGACATGCGCTTTGGATTGCATAAAACGTTTGACGACTTGGTGTTAGTTGCCATCGATATCAGAAAGCAGGATGAACGGCCTGTTGGAGTGAATTCCGGTTTGGAACTGCGGGTGATGGAACAGTTTCAATTGCGATTGGGCTTTGAAACGCAATGGTCGCTGTTTTCGATGGGTGCGGGGTATTCGATTAGCCGGATTCAAACGGACCTGGCATTTAGCTACCATCAGTATCTGGGATATTCTCCTTCATTTTCAATTTATTATCAGCTGCCATGAAAAGAGTTGTATTCCTTTTGCTTGGTGTTGTGCTGACCTCAGTGGCTATGGGGCAAACCACGGATTTCGATTTTCAAACCGAATTGGAAGATCTCGTGGAAACACTGCTGGCCGAAGATGAAAATGCCGATGTGGAGCAGTTAATGAATGAGTTGCAGTTGTTACAGGATCGCCCCTTGAATATTAACCAGACTTCCCGCGAAGATTTTGAACGGCTTTATTTTTTATCCGCTTTACAGATTGATCATTTGCTGACTTACAGGGAGCAATACGGACAAATTTATTCGCCCTTTGAGCTGAGCAGCATTGAGGGCTTTGATCCCAGGTTGATTCAACTGTTGCAGGCTTTTGTGTACTTCGGTGATATGGACGCGAAGCCCCAAGCTTTCCGGTTCCGGCCCCGGCAGGAAATTTTGATACGCTCCATCCGCTTGCTTGAAGAGCAAAAAGGGTTTCAGGAGCCTGCAAAATATGAAGGGTCGCCCGAAAAGCTGTATGTCCGTTACCGCTTTACATCATCGCAGGTCAATGCGGGCTTAACAGCCGAGAAGGATGCCGGTGAATCCTTCCTCAGCGGCTCCAATCCCGGCGGATTTGATTATTACAGCGCCTTTGTGAACGTGGGTCTGGGACGCGGAAAACACCAGCTTTTTCTGGGCGATTACCTGGTCCGATTTGGTCAGGGCTTGACAGCCTGGCAAGGTTTTGCGCTTTCCAAATCGGCAGAAGTTGGTCGTGTCGCCAAGTTCAACCAGGGAATACGAAGCTACTCATCAACCGATGAGAATAACTATTTACGAGGCGCTGCGGCCAGCTTATCCTTAGGCCAATTTGAGTGGAACACTTTTTTCTCGTATAAAAACTTTGATGCCAACCGCGATAGTATTGATGAAGTGGCCGTTTTTACGTCTTTTCAATCGTCGGGTTTGCACCGCACGGCAAGTGAGATTGAGGATAAAAACTCGGTGGCGGCTATGACGGCAGGCACGAGTTTAAGTTATGCTGCCGAACGCTTCTCAATTGGTTTTTCCGGCATTCACTTTCAATATGAATTGCCCCTGCAGCGGCAGTTAGCCAGCTATAATTTGTTTTTGTTTGAAGGAGAACAGATCAGTAACCTGGGATTGAACTATCAGTGGGGGATTAACCGCTACTATTTTTTTGGGGAGGCAGCCTGGGCAAGCACAAACGGATTGGCTACCATTCACGGGGTTCACGCCAGTCCGGCCGATCAGCTTGAGTTATCGATGATTTACCGGAACATCAGCAAAAAATACAATGCTCCCCTTGCCGGGGCGTTTACCGAAGGCAGCCAGGTGAATGATGAGTATGGTTTCTATGTTGGCGCCACTGTAAGGCCTGCTGCAAAATTGAGTTTGCGAATGTATGCCGATTTTTTTGAACATCGTTGGGTCAAGTACACGACGGCTGCACCTTCCAAAGGGAGGGAGTATTTGATTCAGGCCGCGTATAAGCTTTCTGATCGCTGGGATGTTTACAGTCGCTATTTTTACGAATGTAAACCTGTCAGAGCGAATGGCGAGTTTACTAAGATTAACCTGAACCAAATCCGACAAAAGCAACGGGTGCATGTCAACGGCGCTTTTAGCGATCGGTTCTTTGTGAAAAGCCGGGTGGAATGGACTTGGTATGAGCACGAACAATTGTCAGCAGGATGGATGGTGTTTCAGGATGTCGGCTATCAGTCGGCACAAAATACAACCAGTTGGTGGTTGCGCCTGGCTTATTTCAATACCGATGATTACGATGCCCGGGTTTATGCTTACGAAAACGATCTGCTCTATCAGTTTTCAGTTCCGGCTTTCTACGGGAAAGGGCTGCGTTCCTACCTGAGCGGAAAAGTTAAAATATGTGAAAAACTGGATGTGTGGATGAAGGCATCACGAAGCTGGTTTATTGATGCTGAAAGCATTGGGAGTGGTTACAGCCAAATTGAAGGGAATCAGCGGACCGAAGTTAAATTTCAGTTAAGATTCAAGTTTTAAGTTGCATTTTATATCTTTGCCGCAAAACCTAAAGGATTGGAGTGAAAATGAGCTACGACTATGACGATATTCGGCCTTATGACGACCACGAAGTTATCCACTACATTAATGTGTTGTTGAAAGACGAAGTTTTCCAACAAGTGCTTCAGTTTATTTTCAAGGATGAAAAGGAGCTGGCCGGAGTCAAACAAATGCTGTCCAAAGTTCAGAGCGTGGAGGAGCTGCAGTTAAACTTTATGTATCCCCTCGTCAAAAACTGGATTATTGATAAAACAACCAGCGGTGTCAGTTGGAGCGGTCTGGACAAGCTGGATAAGTCCAAAAGCTATTTGTTTATTTCAAACCACCGCGATATCATTCTCGATTCGGGTATCCTGAACTACATTATTGTAAAAGCAGGAATGAATACCACTGAAATTGCCATAGGTAACAACCTCTTGATTTACGATTGGATTCTTCATGCGGTAAAGCTTAACCGGGCATTTGTTGTTCGACGCAACCTGCCGGCACGTGAGCTGCTGATGGCTTCCAAAAAATTGTCGAATTATATTCGCGATGCCGTGACCAAACGAAACCGGTCGGTTTGGCTGGCTCAGCGTGAAGGACGCACCAAGGACGGTAACGACCAAACACAGCAGGCTTTACTCAAAATGTTGAATCTGAGTAACAAAAAAGACTTTGTGGAGGGATTTCGCGAATTGCAGATCGTGCCGCTTTCGCTTTCATACGAGCGTGAACCCTGCGGAATTTCCAAGGTAGAAGAGATTTACAAGCGCGAAAGCGAGGGTTTTGAAAAGACGCAGACTGACGATTTAAAAAGTATGGCTTTTGGGCTGACACGTCCAAAGGGGCGGGTGCACTTTTCGTTTGGTAAACCCATTGAAGCCCCACTGGAAGAGTTTGCCAAGGCAGAAACCCTGAATGAAAGCATGCAGCAACTGGCCAGTTACATCGATAAACGCATATATTACAACTATAAACTGTGGCCAAACAATTACCTGGCTTCTGACTTGTTGCTTGGGCGGGAAGATCATGCGGATAAGATTGAGCCGGCTACCCGTGAAAAGTTTGAAGAGTTGTTGCAGGATTTGGTGGGAACTATCGGAAATGGCGATCCAAAGCGTCAGCAGGAACTGTTTCTTCAAATGTATGCAAACCCGCTTTTAAACGCTGAAAAATAGGGCGTCCTTCTTTTCGAAATGTTAATATGCTTCTTGCTTTTGAGTCTGGCATCTATTTTGATGAATCATAGCCGGTTTAAAAGAAAGGTTTTTATTATGAAGCAATTAGCGTTGATGTTCCTGATGTCATTCATGCCTTTCGTCCATGCTTTTGCACAAGAAAAGGAGAGCGACGAAAAGGAGATTCTGGAATTGATCGAAAGCAAACAGTTTAAATTTACGGCACGGTCGGTGACGCCTTTGAGTGGTTCCACGATCAACTTGACGTCCACTTACGACCTGGTTGTCGATAGCGCGGAAGTTGAGGCATGGCTTCCGTTTTACGGGCGAGCATATCAAACGGACTACGGCAGCACCGAAGGCGGCATTAAGTTTAAGGAGAAAGCCAAGGTTTTTGATGTCGAGGTGAATGAGAAAAAGGAAACGTATATCGTGCGTATCGAAGTGGATACCACGCGCGATTCATACAAAGTCATCATTCATACCGGCGAAAGCGGATACGGCAGCATGAGCATTACTTCAAACAGGCGGCAGTCGGTGAGTTACTACGGTATTATTGAAGCACTGGAAGAATAAGGAAGCGAACGCAGTTCGGGCTTGTTGTCCGGAGTTTTCATTTCAGAAAAATTTACATTGAACAAGTAAGGGTTTCACATCGGTGAGGCCCTTTTTTAGTTCAAATTAGAAACCCACGTTCTATGAACGTGGTCAGAGACGTTCCACGGGTTTGCCTGTTAATCGACCCATCCTTATCTTTTCAAAGTTGTCCCCACAACAAAGAAAGGATAAAAAATGAGTCGATTTAAGAAG
>JAGXIR010000183.1 GCA_024635605.1 Sunxiuqinia sp. | reverse complement strand
GGAATTGGTTCGGGTTATTACAAATCAGCTGGCGAAGCTTTCGAAAATCTGACTAAACTGGAAACCATCGAGCCTGGCGCTAATGCGGATCAATACCAACGAACGTACGAAAAATGGAAAGCAGAACTTGAAAAAGTCATTTAATACAAACTAATTTTGACCTCAACCATAAACCAATGAAGAACTTTTCAAGAAGATCATTTATGAAATCAGCCTCTGCAGCGGCAGCAGGCGCTATATTCATTCCCAACATGATTAGTTGTTCGCCAAACAACAGGTTAAATATTGCCGTAATTGGTGTTGGTGGACGAGGTCACGCAAGCTGGAGCCAGGTTCCGGTTGAAAGTATTGTAGCCATGTGCGATGTTGACGATCGGATGTCAGCAAAAGCTTATGAAGCATGCCCCAATGCTAAAAAGTACAAAGACTTCAGGTTGATGTTTGACGAGATGGCGAACGACATTGATGCCGTAATCATTGCAACACCTGACCACACGCACTTTCCCGCAGCAATGGCCGCCATGGAGTTGGGCAAACATGTGTTTGTTGAAAAGCCCCTAGCCCACAATATTTGGGAATTACGTACCCTGACCAAAGCAGCAAAACATTATGGCGTCGTTTCTCAGATGGGAAATCAGGGACACACAACGAATGGAATCCGATTGGTAAAAGAGTGGTACGAAGCTGGCGTACTTGGAGAAGTAAAAGAAGTGATTGCCTGGCAAGGTAAAATTAATTTTGAAAAAGATGGCTATTTTGGAAAACCAACAACTTTTCCGCCTCAAGCAGATGAAATACCCAAAGGACTGGATTGGGATCTCTGGCAAGGACCGGTCACTGAACGTCCATTCAATAAATTATACGCTCCACGAACATGGAGAGGCTTTTACGATTATGGAAACGGAAAATTAGGCGACTGGTGCTGCCACACGCTTGATGCCCCTTTCTGGGCTTTGGACCTTGGATTACCTCATACCGTTGATGCCATTGTCACTGACCCCGTACCTGATCACAGTTTTGTTGCTGAAGAATCGTTGGTGACCTGGCAGTTTGCAGCACGTGGAGATAAAGCTCCCGCGACACTGAAATGGTACGAAGGTTTTGAGAAACCAGCGGTCAGACCTGAATGGGGAGTCGACGAATTACCAGGAACTGGGATGATTATGATTGGTGATAAAAAAACGCTGATTACTGGTGGTCGTCCGGATAACCCAAGATTATTGGTTCCAGACGAAGAAATGGAAGCCTTTTTGAAAAATGCACCTGAAAAAACAATTCCTCGTGTTGGCGAAAATCAACCCGTGCAAGAATGGGTAGATGCCATTAAAAATGACACCCTGCCTGGCTCTAATTTCGATTATTCAGCCAGCCTGATGGAAATGGCACAGATTGGAGTTCTGGCCCAACGATTTGGAGGCAAGCTTGACTATGATGCTGAGAATATGAAAGTCACGAACCGACCTGAATTAGACGACTACATAAAAGAACCTGCCCGCAAGGGATGGTCCTATGGCGAAAATCTTTGGTAGCCAATACTGGTCGAAAGAACAGGCTACTGAAAAAAAAGCCGCAAATAATAGACTCTGGATATAAAACAATTGAATAAACATTAAAAATTAGCAACATGACTGTATTTAAAGGTAACAAAGCGTATTTCCCCGGTATTGAAAAAATCAAATACGAGGGACCGGAATCAAGAAATCCATTGGCATTCAAATGGTACGACGAAAACCGCGTTGTAGGTGGCAAAACAATGAAGGAATACCTTCGCTATGCCGTCGCTTACTGGCACACCTTCTGTGGCGATGGTGGCGATCCTTTTGGCCCCGGAACCCATATTTTCCCATGGGATGGCGCGTCAAACAAACTGGATGCTGCCAAAGAACGCATGGATGCCGCATTCGAATTCATTACCAAAGTTGGTGCTCCGTTCTACTGTTTTCACGACACCGATGTGGTGGGTGATGGGTCAGTTTTCGAAATCGAACAACGACTGACCAAAATGGTGGATGTGGCCAAAGAGCGCCAGCAAGCTACCGGCGTTCAGTTGCTTTGGGGAACTGCCAACGTATTTTCCAACCCACGTTACATGAACGGTGCTTCAACCAACCCCGATTTTAATGTGATCACCAATGCAGCCGTTCAGGTAAAAAATGCCATCGACGCCACCATCGCACTGGGTGGAACAGGTTATGTGTTCTGGGGAGGACGTGAAGGCTACATGAGCTTGCTGAATACCAATACTAAAAAAGAACTGGACCACATGGGTCAATTCCTTCGTATGGCACGCGACTATGGCCGGAAGCAAGGATTTAAAGGGACTTTCCTGATCGAACCGAAACCAATGGAGCCTACCAAACACCAGTACGATTACGACACACAAACAATCTTAGGATTCCTGGAAAAGAATGGTTTGGCTGACGATTTCAAAATCAATATCGAAGTTAACCACGCTACTTTAGCCGGACACTCGTTTGCACACGAACTGCGCATGGCTGGCGATGCTGGCATGCTGGGCTCGATCGATGCCAACAAAGGCGATTATCAAAACGGATGGGATACCGACGAATTCCCTACCAACATCTATGAAACAACCGAAGCCATGCTGGAAATCATCAGCGCCGGAGGTTTCACCCATGGCGGAATCAACTTCGACGCAAAAACACGTCGGAACTCAACGGATCTGGAAGATATCTTCATCGCCCACGTTTCGGGAATGGACACCTTCGCCCGTGCCTTGGTTATTGCCGACAAAATTTTAAATGAATCGGACTACCTGAAACTGAGAAAAGCTCGTTATGCTTCATTCGAATCAGGAAAAGGCGCTGAATTTGATGCCGGTAAATTAAGTTTGGAAGACTTGTATGCTGTAGCCAAGGAAGTTGGTGAACCAAAACAAATCAGCGGAAAACAGGAAATGATGGAGCAATTAATCAACTGCTACATCTAGCCTTATGAAAGGTCAAAACTCACTATACATCATTGCCATTACCTTGGTGGCAACGCTTGGTGGTTTGCTTTTTGGATATGACACCGCTGTCATTTCCGGAGCTGAAAAATCGGTGCAAGCCTACCTGGTTGATGGACTCGGACTGAGCTCCTGGGTCCACGGAGCTACGATCTCCAGTGCGCTGATCGGTTGTATTATCGGTGGCGGACTGTCAGGCCTGTTGTCCAAACGTTTTGGACGGAAACGCTCGCTGATGTTTGCTGCCGGACTATTCTTCCTTTCAGCACTTGGTTCAGGAAATCCCGAGTTTCTCTTTTTCACCAAGGGTGAACCAACCATGGGATTGTTGTATATGTTCAACTTTTACCGCATCATTGGCGGTATTGGTGTCGGACTTGCTTCAGCAGTGGTGCCCATGTATATTGGCGAAATTGCTCCTGCCGACATTCGGGGACGTTTGGTTTCCATTAACCAGTTTGCCATTATCTTCGGAATGTTGGTGGTGTACTTTGTAAACTGGGGCATTTCCAACGGACAAACCTTGGAGTGGATTAACACCGTAGGCTGGCGCCGGATGTTTACTTCGGAAGCCATTCCTGCTGGTATTTTTGGGGTGCTGCTGTTTTTTGTGCCCGAAACGCCGCGTTATTTGGCCTTGAACCATAAAGATGATGAAGCGCTTGCGATTCTTACCAAAATTAATGGCAAGGAACGCGCGCTACAGATCCTTCAGGATATCAAAGGAACCGTACAAAAATCATCAGCCAAATTGTTTGCCTACGGAAAAGTGATTATCATCATCGGAATCCTGCTATCCGTATTCCAACAATTTGTCGGAATCAATGTGGCGCTTTACTACGCACCCCGGATTTTTGAAAGCATGGGCGCCGAGAAAGATGCTTCCATGATGCAAACGGTGGTGATGGGTTTGGTGAATGTTATTTTCACCGTAGTAGCGATTATGACCGTTGACAAGTGGGGACGCAAACCCCTGTTGATGGTTGGTTCAATTGGCATGGCTATTGGCATGTTTGCCATTGGTACGCTTGCCTTTTTGAAAGTGATTGGCATCAGCACGCTGGTGTTCATCATCATCTATACTGCATCATTTATGATGTCGTGGGGACCAATTACCTGGGTCTTGATTTCTGAGATTTTTCCCAACAAAATTCGTGGAAAAGCGGTGGCCATTGCTGTGGCCGCTCAGTGGGCTGCCAACTATTTCATTTCATCGACCTACCCGGCCATGATGGAATTCAGCAGTGGCATGACTTACTGTTTCTATGGGGCCATGAGCGTGTTGTCGTTCTTCTTTGTGTGGAAAATGGTTCCGGAAACCAAGGGGAAAACCCTGGAAGAAATGGAAACCTTGCTTAAAAAGTAATCTTCAATTTCAAGACAACACATGAGTAACAAAAATTGAGATTATTAAAGATTACCGGATAAGCGAATCAATAGCAAATACTCGCAATTAGAAAGGGGACCTAAGCAGTCCCCTTTTTTTTAACGTTAAAAACGTTCGGAAATCACTTTCCAGTCTAACACCTTCCAGAAATCTTCGATGTATTTTGGACGTGCATTTTGCTTATCCAGGTAGTAGGCATGTTCCCAGACGTCGCAAGTTATCAGCGGGATCAAACCATCGCGCATGGGATTGGCTGCATTGCTGGTTTGAACGATACTCAGTTTTCCGGCAGCATCTTTCACCAACCAAGCCCAGCCAGAGCCAAACAAGGTAGCTGCAGCTTTCGAAAAGGCATCTTTAAACGATTCAACCGAACCAAATTCCGACTCAATCGCTTTTTTCAATTCATCTTTGGGTTCCTCACAACCATCGGCGGCAAACTGCATAAAGTAGAAAGTGTGGTTCCAAACCTGTGCCCCATTGTTGAAAATGCCGCCATCCGATTCTTTAATAATGGTTTCCAGATCGGCAGTTTCGAACTTCGTTCCCTGAATCAGGTTGTTCAGGTTATTCACATAAGCCTGGTGGTGTTTCCCGTAGTGAAATTCCAGGGTTTTTTCACTGATGTATGGCTCCAACGCATTTTTCGCGTAGGGCAATGCGGGTAATTCAAATGACATAATCTTTAAATTTAAAGGTTACTACTTCGTGTTGATTTTTGTCTTTCTAACATGAAGTAAAGCCAAAAAGTTTGAAGAAAAACCCAGCGACGGTCTATTTAAAAAGATTCCAGATAGCAAGCCGATGTTCGTTTCAGAAAATAACCGGTCAAAAAAGCGTAACAATACCACCCCGGCAACGATCGTAAATATTTGTTAAAGGCGGACGATTCCCGGCTGGAAGCCCTGTGATTACCCAACAGACGACAACCATCTGGTGAAGCTGGCTGTTATTAAGGGAGATTTCGGTCGGATGATTAGTTTGCAAAACCTTGAATCTACCGGACAGGATTTGTTCAGAGAAACGAAAACAAGCACATGATTAGTAAACAGTTGTTATTTTTTGGCCTTTTTATTCTTGCCGTTGAATATTATTCGTTCGTTGCCATGCGGACGGTTTTGCGCAATACAACCAGCAGCTTTCAATGGGGATTATTTATTCTTTACGCGGTGTTATCGCTGGCCGTTTTATGGAGTCTATGGGCCTTGCCGAATTACGGAAAAAGTGCCTGGCCATCGCTGACCCTAAAATACACGGTGAATATTCTCATTGGTGTTTTCCTGGGAAAAATACTGGTGGCGGCCATCATGCTGATGGGCGATTTGCTCCTGGTTATTCCGAATACGGTCAAGTTTTTTACCCAATTCAGAAGTAGTCCTGCTGATGGCGTGCCGGAAGGCGCCCGATTTATCAGCCGGTTTACCTTTATCTCGCAAACAGCCTTGCTGCTTGGCGCGGCGCTCACATCAGGCTTGGTGTATGGCATGACCAATCGTTATCGGTACCAAATCCGCCGAATTCGTGTTCCAATCCCATCACTACCCGACGCATTCAAAGGGCTACGCATTGTACAGATCTCCGATATTCATTCGGGCAGTTTTGACGATCCGGATGCAGTAGCGGAGGGGGTTGCTTCCATTCTGGATCAGAAGCCCGACCTGATCTTGTTTACAGGTGATCTGGTGAATGACAAGGCTGAAGAAATAGCTCCCTATTTGCGGGTATTTGATAAGCTGAAAGCTCCTTTGGGCGTTTATTCCGTTTTGGGAAACCACGATTACGGCGATTATGTTTCGTGGCCATCCGACGAAGCGAAGAAGCAAAACCTGGACCAACTGAAACAGCACCATGCTGCCATGGGCTGGCGCTTACTCATGAATGAAAACGTGGTGCTGCAGCACGAAGGCCAGCAAATGGCGCTGATCGGGATTGAAAACTGGGGAGCAAAAGCGGGATTTCCGAAATATGGTGACCTGCAAAAAGCAACAGCCGGGCTGGAAAAAGCTGAGATTCCGCTTAAAATTCTGCTCAGTCACGATCCATCGCACTGGGAAGCTGAAGTTCGCAAGAACCACGCCGACATTGCACTCACCTTGAGTGGGCATACGCATGGCATGCAATTCGGGATCGACATCCCCGGCTTCAAATGGAGTCCGGTGCAGTATGTTTACGACCAGTGGGCAGGCTTGTACCAACAGGAAAATCAGTATTTATACGTTAACCGTGGATTTGGTTTTATCGGCTATCAGGGCCGGCTGGGAATTTTACCCGAAATCACCCTAATCGAACTGGCTTGATGGGCATGCAATGGCTGTTTTCTTTTTGGCTGGAAGAACTTGTATTGAAAATTAGCCCGGCGAACTGAATATTAATTAACTTCCCACAGTTACTTTTATTTCACCTTGGCGGAAAGCAAATTCGAGCAAGCGCCCGTGATTTTGAAATTCGATTTCGAAATCGGATGAAAACGCTTTGTCGTCCGTCGGAAACCAGTCTTTCCGGTGTTTGTTAATCAGAATAAACAAGCCATGCTCATCGCCAACAGCGCAAAACTTCTCAAAATCACCATCATAGATTTTGAAATCTGACAGCTTTTGAAGCTGGCTGTAGGTGGTTTCAATATCGTTCACCGCCATGCCCACTTCACTAATACAAAGAAAAGCATGGTGATCGAAGGTATCCAGACTTTGAATGCCTAAACTTTTGCGGGCAATCAGCTCAATGATGTTTTGATCGGCATCGTAGAAATAGATGGAACGGGCATTCCAATTGACAAAGTCAATCAAGCCTTTTCCCTGGTATTTTAAAACAGACATCCGTTTGCGAATCCAGGCCAATGCTTCGGGATCAAGATAAGAGGGAATATTGAATGCAATATGATAGGGGGTTGCGTATTCACGCAATTTGAATATCAGCAAAGAATAGCCAACGGCGACTTTAAATGATTTTGATGAGGTATCGAGCAAAGGCAAACCAAGGGTATGGGAGTAGAACTTTTTCTGTTCTTCCAAAGAGGTGGTGTACAGTATGAGTTCATTAATTTTCATAACCTTCACTTAAATAACTCACAAAAAAAGGGCAATAAAAACCCCGAAGCCTCTGCTTCGGGGAAAAAAACCAAAAATCAACTAACCTTTAAACCGTTTGGCCACTTCATCCCAATTGATGACTTTCCAAAAAGCCTCAATGTAATCGGGTCGTTTGTTCTGATACTTTAAATAATAAGCATGTTCCCAAACGTCAATTCCAAGAATTGGAGTCCCTTTTACATCAGCAACATCCATTAAAGGATTGTCCTGATTGGGTGTTGATGAAATAACCAAACTATCACCCTGCTTTACCAACCAAGCCCATCCCGAACCAAATCGGGTTGCAGCTGCATTGGCAAAAGCGTCTTTAAATTTATCGACTGATCCCAAAGAATCAGTTATAGCTTTTAATAAATCTCCTTCGGGTTGGGAAGCGCCACCGGGAGCCATAATTTCCCAATACAAATTGTGGTTGTAAAAACCACCGCCGTTATTACGTACGGCTTTAGAATGCTTTGACACGTTTGCCAGCAATTCTTCGATTGATTTTCCTTCGAGCTCGGTTCCATTAACAGCATCGTTCAACTTGCTGGTATAAGCAGCATGATGCTTGCTATGATGAATTTCCATCGTGCGTGCATCAATTAATGGTTCAAGAGCGTCGTATTCGTAACTTAATTTTTGTAATTCAAATGACATACAATATTTGTTTATGTGATTTTCCGATTCGTTTATCTTTATATACAAAGCTAAGGGGTAAATTGTTTCGAACCAAATCTGATTTAAGCTAATTTTATTGAAAAAATCGATGCCGAATAGGCAAAGTCAATCACCAGTAGTACTGGAAAGAAGATTCTAATTTCCATTCAACAATGATTGACCTCTTATTCCTTTTCTTTTTTTCTTTTCTTTGCCAAAAAAGAAATCCGTGAACCGAAGAATTCTGCGTTTAGCGATCCCAAACATTGTCAGTAATGTTACCATTCCTTTGCTGGGACTGGTGGACCTGGCTCTGATGGGACACCTGGATTCGGAAGTTTTTATTGGAGCCGTTTCGCTCGGAACGGTGATTTTCAACTTTATTTACTGGGGATTCAGCTTTCTGCGCATGGGCACCAGCGGCTTTACCGCCCAGGCTTATGGCGAAAAAAACACGGCGGAAAGTTTTCACATCCTTTCAAGGGCCATGCTGATTTCGACGTTGATCGGTTTAGTTATCCTTCTCTTGCAATTTCCGATTGAGTGGCTGAGTTTCCATTTAATTAATGGCAGCGAGGAAGTGGAGTCGCTTGCCCGCGAGTATTTCCGCATCCGGATATGGGCAGCGCCTGCCACTCTGGGACTGTATGTGCTGAATGGCTGGTTTTTGGGCATGCAAAATGCCAAATACCCGATGATTACAGCGATCGCTGCCAATGTGCTCAACATTGTTCTAAGCTTTATTTTTGTGAAATCCTTTCACCTCAACGCCGCCGGAGTGGCTTTAGGAACCGTTATTGCACAGTATTTGGGCATTGTGGTGGGACTGTTCCTGTTTTTCAGATCATATAAACCTTTGCTCAAACATTTGAACTGGCAGGCAGTGATTGATCCAAAAGCCTTGAAAAACTTTTTTCAGGTGAACTCCGATATCTTCATCCGAACGTTTTGCGTGATTTTCGTCTTTACGTTTTTTACCTCAAAATCGGCCAGTATCAACGATCACATTCTGGCAGCCAATTCCATCTTGATTCAATTTCTACTGTTTTTTGCTTTTTTCATTGATGGCTTTGCCTATGCCGGCGAAGCATTGTCAGGCCGCTACAAAGGCGAACGCAACCGGGGCCTTTTTCTCAAAGTCACCCGTCTGCTCTTTTACTGGGGCGGTTTACTGGCTTTCGTTTTTAGCCTGATTTACCTCTTTGCCAACCAATTCATCTTACGCCTGCTCACCAATCAAACGGATTTGATTGCAACAGCGCTCGACTTTCGTTTTTGGATTGTGCTTACACCGATCATCTCCTTTGCCTCGTTCATTTGGGACGGTATTTACATTGGTGCCACCGCATCCAAAGAAATGCGCAACAGCATGCTTGGTGCCAGTCTCCTCGTTTTTCTGCCAAGTTATTTTCTACTGCAACCAATTTTGGGCAGCCATGCCCTTTGGATGGCCATGATGCTGTTTATGCTGAGCCGCGGCGTGTTTCAAAGCTTGCTGTTTCCAGGGGTAATGCGGAAAAACTTTTGAGCGCTGAATGACAAGGCCAGATTTCAGATTTCCTTGTATCCTGAAAAAGTAGATAACTGTTTAATACCTGAAGCTGCTTCCACCCAAAAACTCACGAATAAGCGAAGTTGGTGGAATCTCAAAATCATCGATGCTTTTGATGTAGCTGAAGAACTTTAGCAGGCGATTGGCCTCGGAAAACTCAACCTGATTTTCAGGCACATTTTTCAGCAGGGGCTCGGCATATTTTTTTAACACGGCCAACTCATACACCATGGCCGAGTTAAACATCACATCGGCATTTTCCTGGTAAGGGAAGATGTTCTTTTCTTCTCCATTTTTGACGCTTGGCCAGCGCTTGATGGTATCGGCAGCTGAATAACCACGATACATACTATCGCGAATCATTCTCCTGATTAGCCGATTATCGGTGGTTGAAATATGATTGTGATCATCAAAAGAAACTTGAGTTAACGCCGAAAGGAATATCTTAAAACTTTGTCGTTCACTCACGTGTGGCGTCAGTCCCGGGTTATTTCCATGAATGCCTTCCACCAGCAACAGATGCCCGTCACCCAAACGTAGCTTTTCGCCCGAGCTGAGCCGCTTGCCCAGCGCAAAATTAAACTTCGGCAGTTCCACTTCTTCACCATTAAAAAGTTGAAGTAATTGCTCGTTGAAGAAGTTGATGTCGATGGCTTCGAGCGCTTCAAAATCGTACTCACCATTTTCGTCCAGCGGTGTTTTCTCGCGGTCAACAAAGTAATCATCCAGCGAGATCATGTGAGGTACCAGCCCGTTTACAGCCAGTTGAACAGCCAAACGTTTGGTGAAGGTTGTTTTTCCCGAAGCTGATGGCCCAGCAATCAGAATTACTTTTATTTCATCGCGGCGCGCATCAATCTGGTTGGCAATCTCGGCAATCTTTTTCTCGTGCAGGGCTTCCGATATTTTAATAATGTCGCCACTCTTTCCCATATCCGTATATTCGTTCAACTTTCCTAAATCGGGCACATCCAGAATCCGAACTCTCTTCTTGTGCTCTTTGAATACACCAAAAAGTTTCTCTTGTTTGATCACCGGGAAAAGGGTATCAAAATTGCCGGGTTGCGGAATCTGCAGCAAGATCCCATCAAAATAAGTTGCCAAACCAAAGTTGCTCAGATAACCTGTTGATGGAACATGATGTCCGTAAAAATAATTTGCCAATCCGTTGATAAAGTAGAGGTAGGAGAACAAAGTGCCCTGTTGCTCGAATAAGCGGGCCTTTTCTTCCAAGCCTTGCTGAACCAATATTTCGACTGCTTCGTTTGTTGGTATTCCTTTTTTTACGATAGGCAAATCGCGCTCCACCCAAAGCCGCATTTCGTTTATCAGCTCAAAAATATCGGACTCGGTAATGGGGCGTTCCAATCCGACCAACTCGCAATAATAGCCTTGCGAAATGCCATTCATGATTTTTAGCTTCACCTGTGGAAAGGTTTCCTTTACCGCCACGTACAACAAAAACAAAAGCGAGCGCGTGTACAACCGTCGTCCGTCGGGATGGGAATAATCGATAAACTGGATTCGCTTGGATTTAACTACGGAAAAGGACAATTCTTTGACCTTGTGATTCACCAAAGCACCGCAAATCGGGTTTTGCAGCTTAATCCGCAAATCATCTTTAATTTCTTCCAGTGTTGTTCCTAAGGGGTAGGCTTTTGTTGTGTTGTTATTTTCGCAGTAGATTTCAATTGTTTTCATAATTCATATGGCTCAAAAAAACAGCAATCGAAAGCGCGCAAACCCCGATTACTAATGGTTGATTCTTATATTTCTGATACTATAAAGCTAACTCTTTTTTCAGATAACTGGCCGTATACGACTTCCTGTTTTTAATCACTTCCTCCGGTGTACCCACACAAAGCAGCTGCCCGCCTCCTTTTCCGCCTTCGGGCCCCAGGTCGATAATATGATCAGCGACTTTAATGACATCCATGTTGTGCTCAATCACAATCACGGTGTTGCCACGATCAACCAACTTGTTGAGCACCTCCAACAGCACCCGGATGTCTTCAAAGTGAAGCCCGGTGGTTGGTTCGTCTAAAATATACATGGTCATTCCGGTGTCTTTTTTTGCCAGTTCCGAAGCCAGTTTCACCCGCTGCGACTCTCCGCCCGACAAAGTTGTGGACGACTGCCCCAGGGTAATATACCCCAGTCCAACCTCCTGTATGGTTTTCAGTTTGTGCAGAATGGATGGCATGTTTTCGAAAAACTCAACCCCTTGGTTAATGGTCATATTCAGCACATCGCCAATCGATTTTCCCCTGTAGCGAACTTCGAGAGTTTCTCGATTGTAGCGTTTCCCATTGCAGGTATCGCAGTGCACATAGACATCGGGCAAAAAGTTCATCTCAATCAGCTTCAGACCACCGCCCTGGCAATCTTCGCAGCGGCCTCCTTTCACATTGAAGGAGAAACGGCCCGGTTTGTAGCCCCTGATTTTAGCTTCGGGCAGCAAGGCGAACAAGGCCCGGATATCGGAAAAAACGCCAGTGTAAGTCACCGGATTCGAGCGGGGCGTACGTCCCAGCGGCGACTGGTTGACCTGAACCACTTTATCAATATTTTTAAGCCCTTCCATCTTTTTATACGGAAGCGGATCCTGTACAGACTTATAAAAATGCTGACTCAAAATGGGTTGCAAGGTTCCGTTAATTAAACTTGATTTTCCGCTGCCCGACACCCCTGTGACGCAAATTAATTTTCCCAGGGGAAATTCAACATTCACATTCTTCAGGTTATTGCCCGAACATCCCTTCAGTTTGATGGACTTCCCATTTCCGGGCCGACGTATTTCGGGAACAGCAATCTGGTGCTCGCCAGTCAGGTATTTCGACGTCAGCGTTCCGGCCTCCAAGATCACCTGTGGCGTTCCGGCAGCCACCACCTCGCCCCCATGACGACCGGCATACGGCCCCATATCCACAATGTAGTCAGCCGAAAGCATCATGTCTTTGTCGTGCTCCACCACAATCACCGAGTTGCCGGTGTCGCGCAATTTCTGAAGTGAATGAATCAGGCGCAGGTTGTCGCGGTGATGCAGCCCAATGCTAGGTTCATCCAAAATATAGAGTACGTTGACCAATTGCGAACCGATTTGCGTGGCCAGCCGAATCCGCTGTGATTCACCACCGGAAAGGGTTCGTGAGCTACGGTCGAGCGATAAATATTCTAATCCAACATCAATCAGAAAGCTCACCCGGTCGCGAATTTCCTTAATCACTTCCGTCCCGATCTGGCGCTGCCGGTCGGTCAGGCGATCTTCCAAATCAACCAACCAATCGTTTAATTCATTGATATCTAACCTGGCAACAGCCGAAATATTCCGGTTGTCGATTTTAAAGTGAAGCGATTCCTTTTTGAGGCGTTGCCCGTTACAATCGGGACAGGTATGTTCCCTGACAAACTGGTTGGCCCACTTTTTCGCTTTCTTCGAGGGGTTGTCATCGCGCTGGCTGTCAATGTATTTGATCACTCCTTCGTAAGTCATCATATAATTAACGGAACTGCCGAGTGGCGAATTCTTTAGCTGAATGCGTTCGTTGGTTCCATAAAGCACGGCGTTCAGCCCATCTTCGGGAATATCGCTCACCGGCGTTTTCAGATCGAAGCCATATTTCTCACCCAGCGCTTCAATCTGCCAAAAAATCAGCGTGTTTTTTTGTGCCCCGAGTGGAGCAATCCCGCCTTTCGCAATGCTTTTCTCCGGTTCCGGAATGATTTTTTCCAGATCGATTTCAGCCACTTGTCCCAGTCCGTTGCACCGAGGACAAGCGCCTTGGGGTGAATTAAACGAAAAGTTATGCGGCGCCGGTTCAGCATACGAAATGCCTGTACTTGGACACATCAGCTGGCGGCTGTAATATTTCATATTATCCGAGCCATGCTCCATAATCAGGATGATGCCATGCCCCTGTGTCATGGCGGTTTGCACCGATTCCTTTAAGCGTTTCAGGCTTTCTTTCTCTACTTCCAGCCGATCGACCACCACTTCGATAAAGTGGTTTTTGTAACGGTCAACACGCATGTTGGGAACCAATTCCTTCACTTCGCCATCAATTCGTGCGTACAAAAATCCTTTGCGCCTGATTTGCTCAAAAAGCTCGCGGTAGTGCCCTTTCCGTCCACGTACCAGGGGTGCCATGACCAAAATTCGTTTTCCCGAAAACTTCTCCTGAATCAGTTTCAGAATCTGCTCATCGGTATATTTCACCATTTTCTCCCCGGTTTCATACGAAAAAGCTTCGCCGGCACGAGCATACAGCAAGCGCAGGAAATCATAAATTTCGGTCACCGTTCCTACCGTTGATCGGGGATTTTTGTTGGTGGTTTTCTGCTCAATCGAAATCACCGGACTTAAACCGGTAATCTTATCCACATCGGGGCGTTCCATGTTTCCGAGGAACGAGCGGGCGTAGGCCGAAAACGTCTCGATATAGCGCCGCTGCCCTTCAGCATAAATGGTGTCGAAAGCCAGCGACGATTTTCCACTTCCACTCAGGCCGGTTATGACCGTGAGTTGATTGCGCGGAATTTCGACATTGATATTTTGAAGGTTATGCACACGAGCACCGTGTACCACCACTTTTTCTTCATTCTCCACAAATTCTTCTTCCAGAATTTCGGTTTCTGTTTTCTGCATGTTCATCACTTTGTTCTTGTTCGGAATCCTTCGGCCGGCAATTTAATCTCATAGGTTTTGCCACCCGCGTTGGTCAGATAAGCTTCGCGCAACCAGGGATTCAGCATTTTCAGGATTTTGTAATTCGTGTTGTGCTCCTGTGCAAAATCGGCGAAACTAATCACAGGCCCTGTCACCTGAATGGTTTTGGTATTCCACAGCGGGTACATTTCCTCATCACGCACATCAAAACCATATGCCTGCTGATTTTCCATCACCAGTTTCAAAGCCAAAATGCGGAATACATAACGCCGGGTTTCTTCTCCTAACAACAAATCATAGTAATTGGTTTCTTTTTGCCGATCAACTTGTCGCCCGATAAAACTCCGCCCTGCATTGTAGGTGGCGGCCACCATCGTCCAATTTCCATATTTCCGGTGCGATTCGTGCAAGTAGGCGCAAGCTGCCAGGGTCGATTTTTCAATGTGGTAGCGCTCATCCACTTCAGAGCTAACTTCCAAGCCGTAATCGCCTGCGGTACCTTTCATGAATTGCCAAAAACCAACCGCTCCGGCCGGCGAAACAGCACTTGGATCGAATCCGCTTTCAGCCAAAGCCAGGTATTTAAAATCCTCTGGAATGTTATTTTCTTTCAAAATCGGGTCAATGATTGAAAAAAATCGTGGTGCCATCTTGAGAAAACGCAAGGTTTGCGAGTGAAAATAAGAGTTCACCAGCAATTCGCGATCCAGGCTTTCGTAAATATCGAAATACTCCAAAGGCACAATCTCGCCGCAAAACGTGAGCGAATCGGGCACATCAACCGAGCTATAATAATGCCGGACCGGAGCCTCCACCGGCTTTTCGGGGTAGGTAGCCGATTCCAGAAACTGGTAAGCTCCCAAAACCAAAACAACTAACAATAGGGTGAACAATAATTGACTCGCTTTCCTCTTCATAATCCTTCTTTCAAAATTTATTAAACGGCAAAAATAATGCTTTTCGTATTGGCTTTCAAGTTATTTTACTTTTATCGGCTTGCGTGTTTTGATTGGTATCATGGGATTGTAAGATAATCGTACAGATGGACTAACAAGTAGGCATGTTCTAAAAGGATCATTATTTCGGAGTAATCCGTTTTATTAATCAATTCGAAGGGTATTCATTTCGTTCCGAGGGCGGTAAGCTAAGTACCCCTTTCGCTGTGGTTTAAAATAACGTACTGGTTAATCGGTCTTCACCTTCACATCCGTGAACATGAACGAATTGTCGCTAAGCCGCAACTCCTTGCCGCTGGTGGTAGTCACGTTTCTGAGAATGACTTCCCTGGTTTTGACATAGGGAAACTGCTCCACGTAGGAATCGTTGGTCATCTTGGGATTGAAATTGGCAAAAATTGCGGATCCCTGATAGTTATCCGGATGGTTGGAGTCGTCAATTTTAAGGTTTTCTATGGTGATCCGTTCCGGCATATAGCAGGTGTAGCCGAAATCATGCTGCCCGGAGTTGGATCCTCCGATCAGGCTGGCACGGACTGGTCTGCCGCCGGCAGGTATGAAAACGCAGTTACGGATGATGAATTCACCTTGCCAGGTACTGCCATAGTCGGAGCGCAGATTGACGAGCGTCCGTCCGCGAATGGTACTGTTCTCCACGGTTAACAGGCCGCTGCCGATGGCATTGATTCCCATGTATCCTAAGGTAGAGTTGCGGATGGTGGCATTGGCAACTCCCATGTGGGCATCGAACCGGGAAAAGGTGCAGGTGTCATAAATCAAATTCTTGCAGTAGTTGGACCCCATGATTCCCCAATACTGGCTATCGTCGATGTCATTGGTCTGGCTACAGTTCACGAATGAGATGTTGAGCGCCCGGTTAACCAAGATGTCGTAGCTGCCCATAGAGACCGGATCTCCTGCCGAGCCAATGGTCCGGTAGGTTTTGTGCCCGGTGAGGAGGGTGTTTTGAACCGTTACGTTGGCGCAGTTGCTGATATTGATGAAGCCGCCATAAGGCGCGCCATGATCCCCTTCACCAATGATGCGGTGTTCCAGCCCATCGACAAGAACATTGGAACGCCTGATAGCCATGCCCCGGCTGTAGTAGGTGTACTTCGATTCGGCCTGATTGGCCACGGTGGTGAACCGTCCTCCGGTAATGGTCAGCGTTGTTTCATCAATGGGAAGGGCAGTAATGTCCGTGATTTGGTCGAAATCCCAGATGATCGGAGCGTTCCTATCCACATGTCCATCTTGATCAACGATAACGATATCGGTTTGCGGGG
The DNA here is from genome assembly GCA_024635605.1 of Sunxiuqinia sp. Taxonomy (GTDB): domain Bacteria; phylum Bacteroidota; class Bacteroidia; order Bacteroidales; family Prolixibacteraceae; genus Sunxiuqinia. The sequence continues at coordinate 2,175 of JAGXIR010000183.1, read as the reverse complement.
AACCGTTGTTTTGGTTCGGCCCAAAGCGGATATACCGCCTTAGCTGTGAATTGGTGACGGTAACAATGCAAGTCCTGGGCAGGGAAACGTCAATTTTTTCCTGATTCCGCTTCAGGGAAGTTACCCCCTCGGGTATAAAGGTTTGCAGGCTGGAACTCACCTGAAAAACAGGGACATTACGGTCGTCCACGTCCGTGTCGTCAATGATAAAGGCAGCCGTACCGAAATCGGTGTTCGTTTGGATGACCGATGTACGGTCTTTTCCTCCAATGTAGTATGTGGCCCCCTCGTCGGCTTTCACCAAAAGACCATGCTGATTGGCGAACGCATGGGCAGCTGCGATGGCGTCGATATCATCGGTTTTGCCGTCCCCCATTGCACCGAAGTCACGATAGCGGACCAAGCCATTAGCTTTAAATTGAAGGACATCCGCCGGGGATACATTAATATGTAATTTCCCATTTTCATTTGTGTGTACCTGGGTTTTATTCTTCGTAGATGTTATCACAACATTTTCAAGCGGGCTTTTGGTCTGCCCCTGTACCATCATTACGCTGGAAAATAAGAAGAAAAATAAGAGCATGTGTTTCATCTCGAGAGTATTTTTTATACCAATCTATTTTCGACAAAATCAATAAAATGATTAGTTATTAAGTGTACGCTTAAAGATTATCATAAACTGTCAAATTTCGCGCATAAAAGCAAAGAAAATAATTGGACAACTTACTAAAGTTGTGATTTTAGTTTCAAATTTCAGGATCAGGCTCCAAATTTGTAGACAATTTCCTTTTCTGGAAAACTGATTTGAGAGAATGGAATAGTTGCAACCCAAAATTTCACAGCTCCATTACAAGTCCTTCTCAATGCCAGCAAAGGCTTAAAAATTTGAGCACAAAAAGAGGTTGTCAATTTCTTGACAACCTCTTTTTATAAATATCTGTGAACTAATTCAGTTAACTGCCGGTGTAACAACGAATTTGCGGAATTCAATTGGACCATGATCACCCTGAATCATAATCGGCCCTGGTTCTCCTTCATTGCTATCAAGTGAGCCACCCGTTATTCCGGGGATTGGACGGTTCGAAACAACTTCGATTCCATTATGCACAACCGTTACATGGCGACCAACAAGCGTTACTTCATATGTTTGCCATTCGCCAGGTTTTTTAGCCGCATTTACCGCTGGAGCTATAAATCCATAAATACCGCCTATACTTACACCATCAGCTCTTCCTTTAGAATCTTCAATCTGCAGTTCGTAGCGGCCACGAAGATAAATACCACTATTACTACCTTCGGGATACCTGAATTCTATGCTCAGTTTGAAATCGTCAAATTTTTGATTGGTAATCAGGTTGCCACCCTTTTCTTTGTTCACCAATACACCATCGACCATCTGAAATTTATTGTTCTCCGGAATTATCCATCGGTCCATGTTTTTGGTTAGCAAATTAATAGGACTTCCCCACACCGGCGGTTCTTCTCTTTCCAGAGATGGTGCCCGAACACCGGTCCATTTTAGTTTGTTGCCATCGAGCATTTTATACCCGGTTAGAACATCGTCTTTTAACGTGAATTCAAAATAGATATCATCAATATCCATCCATTGAGGAGGAATGGTGAAATGATATTTATTCTCACTGGCAGAATAATGCACTTCGGCTATTGGCCTTGCACTCCCCTCATAACCCACGTAATATCCTACAAGTGTTGAGAAACCTGATAATTTAACCTCCAGCCATCCGGGGAAACCATCAGATGCCATTAATCCATGTCTGAAAATTCCGAGATTCTCTAATTGCTCCTCCTCCATGTTGATGGTAAGGTCCCATTTGCCAATCACATCCGAGTCACTTTCAACGCGTTGTGCTTGCGCAGGAATAAACTCAATTAGAGTAAAAACAAATAGATAAAAGATAATTTTTAAATTCTTCATAATAATATTCAATTAGTAAGTCGATAATTATGTTCTTTTAATTTACAAATCTACTTAAAAACTGTATTAGATTAAATACTCCACTCCTAATTTATCAATTCCAAGTATCACTATCGTTTGTGCATGTAGAGATGGCTATTTATTCAATCATGATTTCTTTGGTGCTGTCAGCAACTATTAACGAAAAAAGGTCGCCAAATTTGACGACCTTTTCTTGAGGTGCTCCCCAGGTAGGACTT
>JAGXIR010000182.1 GCA_024635605.1 Sunxiuqinia sp. | reverse complement strand
GCCCGAAAAGATCACTTACTTTATTGATATGATCAAAAAAGAAAATGCCCGCATGAACCGGCAAGTCGAGGATATTTTAACCATCGCTCGGCTCGATAAAAAAGATTTCGAATTCAAATGGGAACCTTTAAATATTCACCAACTGATTGAAGGCGCTATAGAAGGCATTGCCTTGCAGGTTGAAAAGCGGGGAGGAAAAATTGAAACTGATTTCCGGGCCGTAAACCCGACCGTAACGACCGACCGGATTCACGGCGCCAATATTATTTATAACTTACTGGATAATGCCAATAAATATTCGTCCGATCAACCTGAAATTAAGGTGGAAACCTGGAACAATGCCAAGGGCATACTGATTCGGGTTTCAGACCGGGGAATTGGCATGAGTAAATCGGTTCAAGCAAGAATATTTGAGCGATTTTACCGGCAAACAAGCGGCAACATCCACAATGTAAAAGGATTTGGCTTGGGCCTAAGCTATGTCAAAGCGGTAGTAGAAGCCAACCAGGGAAACATTTCAGCTCAAAGCGAACCGGGCAAAGGCAGCCAGCTGGAGGTATTTCTGCCCTTCATGAGAGAAAACTAAACGAATCATTGCGCGCGGAGTGACTAAAAAAATGGAAAATAATGAATAAAAAACAACACCTGTTCTTATTGGAAGATGACCTGAGTTTCGGCGCTGTCCTCAAATCGTACCTGGAACTAAATGACTTTGAAGTGACTTGGGTCGATGACGGGAAGCTGGCGATGGAACGTTTTCGAAGCACGCCATTCGACCTGTGCCTGCTCGATGTGATGCTTCCGCATGTTGACGGATTTACCATTGGCACCGAGATTCGGAAAATCGACAAGCAGGTTCCGTTCATCTTTCTGACGGCCAAAAGCCTGAAGGAAGACGTACTTCGGGGTTTTAACATTGGTGCTGATGACTACATTACAAAGCCATTTGACACCGAAGTACTCATTTGTAAAATCAAAGCCATTTTGAACCGAAACGGAAAAGCGCCGCAGGTGAAGCTGCTGCACCATCAACTGGGCAGCTACCTGTTTGACGTTCCGCTTCGAAAAATTTCGATTGGCGAAAAACAACAAACCCTTTCGCCTAAAGAAGCTGATTTACTAGAGATGCTTTGCCTCAATAAGAACAAGCTGCTGCCGCGCGAAACGGCCTTACTGAAGATTTGGGGTGACGATGGTTATTTCACAGCCCGAAGTATGGATGTTTATATTACCAAACTGCGCAAATACCTGGCGGAGGATCCTTCCATTGAAATTAAAAACGTCCATGGCAGCGGATTTCTGCTAAAAGTTGATTAAGTCTTTCGAATGATTTTTGTTAACTTCGGCTGAAACCTGAAAAAACAAATCGTATGGATACCAAAAAAACAGCAATTATAACCGGTGCCAGCCGAGGAATCGGGAAGGCTTGTGCTCTTGGGCTTAGTCGCTTGGGCTATCATTGCCTGCTGATTTCCCGTAACCAAAGGCAACTGGAGGAAGTAGCAGATGAAATTCTTTCACATGGTGGAAAATCCAGTTTGTTTGCTGTTGACTTAACCAAAGAAAACGAGCTGGAAGAATGTATTGAAAAAATTAAAGGACACTATGAAAGTATTGATGTGTTGGTGAATAATGCCGGCATGTATGTTGGTGGGAACCTTCAAATGGATACTGATGAATTTAGAAAACAACTGGAGTTAAACCTGACGGCTAATTTTAGTTTGTTAAAAGCTTTGGTTCCGGTGATGAAAGAGCAAAGATCAGGTTACATTTTCAACATCGCCTCGCGAGCCGGTAAAATCGGCTTTTCAGCGAGCGGAGCTTATTCTGCGTCGAAATTTGGATTGGTTGGTTTAAGTGAATCACTCTATCGGGAGTTGGCTGAATATGGCATTTCAGTTACAGCCATTTGTCCGGGATATGTGGCAACCGAGATGGCAACACTAGCCGGAACTCCTCTTTCAGATGAAGAAATGATCCAGCCGCAAGACATTTTCCGGACGATTGAATATTTGCTCAACCTGGCGCCCAATACACGAGTTAAAGAAATTGTTGTTGAGGCCAAAGGAAGCATTTCTTAAAACTAGCCTGGCTGATAACTTGATTGATTCAAAATGCTGAGGTAATCCTTATTTTCCATCAATTGCTTTAAAGTAACTTCCGGGTTCTTTTTCATGTACGACCGCACAATTTGCCAGCCCAGCCAGGCTCCTACCCGCCCCGGCGAATCGGTTGTAAAACTTGAGGTGTAAGGCCCGTCATCGACATAACGTTTAATATCCATCTGCTTGGTTGAAAACAGTAGGTTGTGCTCGGCCAGGTATGCCCACATGGCAGCCTCGCTGGTTTCGCAATACTGCAACTGCTTGTGGGTATACCCGATTTTCAGGCTGTCGTGGACTTCGGGCTGCATGGCATCAACAAAATAGAGCAAGCTTCCTTCGTAAATCATACTTTCAATTACTTTGCTGGCTTGCACGCTGATTGGGTACTCGGTCATGGCCCAAAAATAAAGCGCATCGGGAACAATCTTCTGCGGATGCATATTCCTGATTTTATAGGCCGGAAGCCCCAATCGCGGATAGTAGTCAAAATCGGCTCCCAGGTATTTATCCAAGCTGATTCCGATTAGTGAATCGGCCAGAACCACCGACTCGTTTAATCCGCTGATGCAGGTATAAACGGCCGGCACCACTTTGCCGGGGAAATAATAGCGGTAATGTTTAAACGCTTTGGTAAAATCACGCTTCAACCGGGCCTTGTCAATCCGCTGATCCGCCTCCAGTTTCAAATTTACAATCATGGTGTCCGACAGAAAGGCTTGCAACTGCGGATAAAAATTTTCTTCTTCCGGCCCCCCAATACCGATGATGTGGCGATTGAAAAGATTGAAAAATGTTCCATATTCCTCCTGCAATCCCGCCACTTTTTCTTCCAGATTTTCAGTCGGCGCAAATAAATCATCTTCGTAATTTTTAAATATCAGTTCCAGATTGATATCCGAAACATCAACCTTGAGCGGATTACGCTGACAGGAGAGAACAGCCAGGCCAACGAACGTTAAAATCAATACGCGATTCATCATACCAGAGTTTATCAAATACACGATAATAAATTAAAGCATAAACAAGAAAAACCCCGACATTCCGTAAAAAATCGGGGTCAACCTTATAACTTGTTAAACTAACAAATATTTTCCAACCTTAAAATTTAAATTTGGGATAATTGCGAACGCCTACTGCTTCCAAACAGAATCAAGAACCTCCCATAATTCAGCTCGCACATGGCTCCTTGAGTTCATAGTTTCCGTGAACAATTTGTCCATATCTTTCCCCGCATGAGCCTTACTGAAAGCAGCCTCGGTATCGGCTGCACCGAGTTTTGAAAAGTCTGCATAATAATCAACGGTCACATAATCATATGGCAAACTTGTTCCGAATGGAAATACAACTTGCCACAAGGACCAGCCGACACGCGAACCGGCATTAATCAGCTCCTGATGAACCGGCTTCCAAACCGACAGTTCATTTTCAACATACGATCCGCCTTCGCCGGGTTTAACTTTCATGTAATTGACCTGGATGTATTTAAAATCCCCCGGGCCACCTTCCGGATACACTGCATCTACTCTGCTAATCAGGTTCTGACGAATTAGCTGCCGGCTATCCATGGTTTCCTGAAACAATTTATCCACATCCTTTCCGGGATGCACTTGCTCAACATCCAACGAAAAAGTATGTTCCAATTTTGCAGGGTCATCAAAAAGAGCTACCGTCACAAAATTATATTCGTCATCTGCCCCGGCGTATTTAACACCATATAAAACCCAACCAACAATTTCGCCTTGGTTAATCCGTTCCTGATGAATCGGTTTCCACACCGTTTTCTCCAAGTCAACATAGTTCGCTTCATCGCCCTGCTTGACTTTCATAAAATCAACCACACCAAAGAGTACGGGTTCGTCCTGAGCATAGCCAATCACAGGCGATGCCCCAAAAACAAATACCATTGCCAATACAAACAGTATGGCTCGTTGAATCATGTAATTTTTTGCCTTCATTTTTAAATATTTTTAGTTAATCAATCAATTATCTTACAAAAGATACAACTTATTTAGACTTAATAAAAATAAAACAGCTGTACAACATTTTCTCTTTCAGCAATTTACGATAATCACTGCGATAAGAAATAGCAAAATCATGTCGCATGTACAAACCAATTGCCTATTTCAAAAGAAAGTTCGAGATTTGCAGATACAAAAAAACCATCGTCAACCGTTCAAATAGACAGAAAACAAAAACTCATGAAGCAAATACGAAACAAACTTTGGCTGTTGGCCTTCGTTATTTTGGTTAGCCAGCCTGCTTTTTCGCAGCGAAAAACACGCTTGTCCTTTACCGGAAGTCCTTCGATTAACTGGCTCTCGTCCGATATGCAAGGCGTTGAATCAGGGAAAACGACCATTGGGTTCGACTATGGGATCAATGCGGATTTCTTTTTCGATGAAGAAAATAGGTATGCTTTTGCTACCGGACTTTTAATCAACAATGTCAGAGGAAACCTTCGCTACTACGACGATGCTGGCGAAATCCGTTTTGCAGGCGAAAAATTTACGTCGGGCTCCCAGTTTCGTTACCGTTTAAAGTACGTTGAAGTTCCGCTCACCATAAAATTGCAAACCAGCCAATTTCGTCGATGGGCATACTGGGGACAGTTCGGTTTTTCATCCTATGTCAATATCATGGCAAAAGGTGACAGTGACGACGGACTCCTTGACAAACACAACATTCATGACGAAGTTAGTTTATTCAACCTGGCGCTGAATATCGGTGTTGGATCCAATTTCGATTTAGGTTCAAACAATGCCGTAACCATTGGCCTCATCTATAAAAACGGCTTTCTTGATGTCACCTCAAACGAGCAGTTTGATGATAAAACGACCCTGAATTCAGTGGTATTCAAACTTGGGCTCATATTTTAACTCAAGGAACAGATCGCAAACCCAGGTAGAAAGTAATCCCAGATTCAGCGAAACAGGCACGCGGTTTTTATTCTATTTCAACTATTTTTGCTGTTCAACAATTCGCCATGTCAACTTCTGTTGAATGTATGGCGGCATAACGATCAGTAGAAACAGGCTGGAGACCTTAAAACAGATAGACCATGAAAATTGCACTGGCACAACTCAATTACCACATTGCCAACTTCGAAGAAAACGCCAATAAAATTATCGAGGCGATCCGAAAAGCGGAGCAACAACAAGCCGAACTGGTTGTTTTTTCTGAACTGGCTGTGACCGGATATTACCCGCACGACCTATTGGAGCGGAAAGAGTTTATCGAAAAAGCGGAACAGGCCATCCTGAAAATAGCGAAGGAATGTACCCGGGTAGCTGCCTTGGTGGGAGCGCCAAGCATCAATCAAAGTCTGCAAGGCAAAAAGCTCTTTAACTCGGCCTACCTGCTAAAAGATGGCCGGATTGAAACCGTACGCCACAAATCGTTGCTGCCGACCTACGATATTTTTGACGAATACCGCCATTTTGAGCCCAACCGGCAATTCGACGTGGTTAATTTTAACGGAAAAAAACTGGCCATTACCATTTGTGAAGATTTGTGGGATGAGCAACCCACTCAAAATGAGTTTGGAAAAGATAAATTGTACACGCGTTCGCCCTTGGAAGAGCTGAGCAAACTCAAGCCCGACCTGGTGATCAATCTTTCGGCATCGCCTTTCTCGTATAACCAGGAAAACTGGCGGAAAGATATTCTGGTGAAAAAGGCCATCAAATATCAACTTCCGATTATTTACGTCAATCAGGTTGGCGCACAAACCGAAATCGTGTTTGATGGCGGTTCGTTTTTCCTGAAAAAAGACGGGAGCATCCCTGTGGAACTGGCCTATTTTGAGGAAGATTTCCAAGTGATTGACACCGAAAATCCAGTACAAAAACATCAAACCCACCCAGACTATATTGGTAAAATTCACCAGGCACTCGTTTTAGGCATCCGCGATTATTTTCAGAAGATGGGATTCAAAGATGCCATTTTGGGACTTTCGGGCGGGATTGACTCTGCGCTGGTTTGTGCCTTGGCGGTTGAAGCCCTGGGAAAAGATCATGTCCGGGGAATTTTGATGCCCTCAAAATATTCTTCCGGACACAGTGTGGACGATGCGGTGTTGCTGGCCGAAAACCTCGGCATCCGCTACGACACCATCCCCATTCAAAGCATGGTGGATGAATTTGAAAACCAGTTGGCCCCGCTGTTCAATAAGCTTCCGCCGGGCGTGGCCGAAGAGAATATTCAGGCGCGCGCACGTGGCATTCTGGTCATGGCGGTATCCAACAAATTCGGAAATATCTTGCTCAACACGACCAACAAAAGCGAATGTGCGGTTGGATACGGAACCCTGTATGGCGACATGAACGGTGGCTTATCCGTTTTGGGCGATGTTTACAAAACCGACGTTTACAAGTTGTCGCATGACATTAACCGCAACGGCGAAATTATTCCACATAACAGCATTGTCAAACCGCCGTCGGCCGAACTGCGCCCCGACCAGAAAGACACCGACTCGTTACCCGACTATGATATTCTGGATACGATTTTATTCAACTACATTGAGCTGAACATGTCGCCGGACGAAATCATCGCACAGGGCTTCGATTCAGAAATCGTGTTCAAGGTGACCAGGATGGTCAACCAAAACGAATATAAACGATTTCAATCCCCCCCAATTTTAAGAGTCAGCTCGAAAGCTTTTGGCTTTGGAAGAAATATGCCCCTGGTAGCACGATACCATTAGTTCAAAAAATATCATTATTTTAAAGCAACACCCCTCAATACATCGGGGTATCAATCAGCATGTTTTACCTCAAAATAAATCTTTCAAACGTTTTTTATTTGTTAAAATTGGTTAACTTTGATGCTGTATAACATATAAAGTTGGAATCTATGCTGAGTCACGAAATGGGGATTAAAGAAATGCTTGGAAATCCAAAATCGGTTTTCAGTTTGCTGACTCCCGAGGAAAAGGAACAACTACTCAAACACATTACACTAACCACTTTTAATAAAAACGAATTTATTTACAAGGAAGGCGACAAACCCACCGGATTCTCATTTTTGATTGAAGGAAAGATTAAAATTTTCAAGGAAGGTGTTGGTGGCCGCGAACAAATTATCCGAATGACAAAACCGTTAGGCTACATCGGATACCGGGCGCTTTTAGCCGAGGAAATCCATATCGCGTCGGCGGTTGCACTCGAAGATTCGTTGGCTTGCCATGTTGACTCAGACTTCTTCTTCAACCGGATGCTGAAAAATTCGGATGTTACAGCAAAAATCTTACGAAAGCTGGCCCGCGAGCTCGGATTCTCCAACTCACGAACCGTTACGCTCACCCAAAAACACATTCGCGGACGACTGGCCGAATCCTTGTTGCTATTAAAAGAAAAGTATGGCTACGAAAACGATGGCGCCACGCTCAAAGCATTCCTTTCGCGCGAAGATATTGCGAACCTTTCAAACATGACCACCTCCAATGCTATTCGGACACTTTCAACCTTTGCGGGCGAAAGAGTCATCGCTATTGATGGGCGCAAAATCCGAATTTTAGATGCACACAAACTGGACCGAATCAGTAAGTTGGGCTAGCCGTATGTTTTACTCCTGAGAATAGACCCGCTTAACGCGCTGTGAAATGCCGGTGAGAATTTCGTAAGGGATGGTATTGGCCCATTTAGCCAATTCAACCAACGGAATGTGTTCACCCATCAGCTCAACCAAATCACCTTCTTTCACATCAATGCCTGTCACGTCAATCATCGTCATGTCCATGCACACATTTCCAATCACGGGAACTTTTGCCCCATTCAGCCACATGCTGGCTCCGCCGTTGCTAAATCGCCGGTCGTAGCCATCGGCGTATCCCACCGGAACAACAGCAATCTTTTTGAGCTGATCAGCCCGCCCTTTGCGCCCATAACCAACGGTCTCATGCCGGCCTACAATCTTCACCTGCGAAACACTACTGATCCAATGCGTGATGGGCCGGACTCCAAGCTGGGTAACCGCCACTCCGTAAAGGCCAATGCCCAGGCGAACCATGTCGAGCTGAAATTCCGGGAAACGTTCAATTCCTGCCGAATTCAGCAAGTGCCGAATGACTTTGTGTTTTTGTCTGGCGATCACCACTTCAGCCAGCTTCACAAAGCGGTCGTATTGCTTATGGGTAAACGCATCAAGCAAAGGCTCGTCGGTACCTGCCAGATGAGAAAAAACAGATTGCACCCGAAGGATTTCTTCGGCCTGAATTTGCTCAGCCATCTGTTGCAGTTCTTCTACCTCCGAAAAACCCAGCCGGTTCATGCCGGTTTCCAGTTTTATATGCACCGGATACTGCACCACTGCTGCGCTACGAGCAACTATATTGAACTTGTGAAAAACGGCGCGCGAATAAATATTGGGCTCCAGCCGATACTCAATCATGGCCTCAAAACTGTGCTCCTCGGGATTCATCACCACAATTGGGCTTTCGATTCCCGCCTGCCGCAACTCAATGCCCTCATCGGCAACAGCAACAGCCAGGTAGTCCACCTTCTGAAATTCCAAGGCACGGGCAATTTCAACCGTCCCACTTCCATAAGAAAAAGCTTTTACCATCACCATGATTTTGGTTTCCGGCTTCACAATCGCTTTAAATGCATTCAGGTTTTCAACCAAGGTATTCAGGTTGATTTCAAGTTGTGTTTGGTGGTATTTTTTCTGAAGTACAGACGCCACTTCCTCAAACCGAAATTCGCGGGCTCCTTTAATCAGGATCACCTCATTTCGAAAATCTCCGGATTTGAGCTCCTTAATCAAGTCACGGGTCGTCTCATAAAACTGTGCCGGAACCTGAAAGGCAGCCCGATGCTCACCAATAGCTTCACCAATGCCAATCAGCCGGCTCACGTGGTTTAGCTGAAGTAAGCGGTTCACCTCAGTGTACAACTGGTGTGCTGCAAAACCAGACTGCTTTATATCGGAGAGGATGACTGTTTTTTTCTGCCCCGTGGAACGGGTTTGCTGATTCAAAAACTGCAACGCAATTTCGAGCGAATTGATGTCCGAATTGTAAAAATCGTTAATCAAAGTACAACCATTCACCCCCTGCTTCAACTCCAGACGCATGGCCACCGACTGCAAGCCGGCAAACAGCTCAAGCACCGAATCATTGATCCAATTATTGGCACAAATTAAAGCCAGACAATGACAGGCATTCTCCATGGATGCTTCGTCGGAAAATGGAATCCGAAGCTCGTAGTCCTTTTCCTTCCACTGAAACAGGATGTTTGTTGATTGCCCGTCAGGTTGTAATGAAATATTGAGATCAGCCGGCAAGCCTGTTGTCGACCAGCTAAAAACCCTTGTCGATGTATTTTTAAATTTCAGGGAAGCCAGTTGGTAAACCAATTCCTGATCGCGCCGGCAAACCAGCAGTTTGGCCCCTTCAAAAAGCCGAAGCTTTTCTGCTACTTTTTCTTCCATCGAAGTAAAATTCTCCTGGTGCGCATCGCCAATGTTGGTGATCAAGCCAATCTCTGGCTGAATGACCGCTGCCAGCCGCTTCATTTCGCCAGGCTTTGAAATACCCGCCTCAACGATCCCAAGATCCATCGCTCCAGCCATGTTCCACAACGAGAGGGGAACGCCGACCTGTGAGTTATAACTTTTGGGGCTGCGGACAATGCGAAGCTGGTGTTGCAACAAATCGAACAACCACTCTTTCACAATCGTTTTCCCGTTGCTTCCGGTAATTGCCACAACCGGAAACCGAAACTCATTCCGAACAAATGCCGCCAATTG
>JAGXIR010000181.1 GCA_024635605.1 Sunxiuqinia sp. | reverse complement strand
TTCAAAAGAAGAATGCACTTTTGATGGGGAGAATGGTCGTTGGATTTACAGAATGTTAAAAACTTCTTCCAAAACCTGTTGCGTAGCTCCAAGGTTTTGCTCCATAAAATAACGGCACTTTTCAGTAATTTTTGCTCGTAGCTTTTCATCTTCCAGTAAGTTGTTCAACATTGGAACTAGCTCAACCGAGTCGTTTACCGAAAATGCGGCTCCTACTTCTTTCAGGTTAACAGCTTCCTGAAACCTGAGGTGATTCGGGCCAAAAATCACCGGAATGTTGTAAATGGCAGCTTCCAGCGTGTTGTGAATGCCTACGCCAAAACCACCACCAATATAAGCCAGATCGGCATAGCGGTAGATGCTGGAAAGGATGCCGATGGTGTCGACAATGAGCACCTGAGCCTGTCGCAGATTTTTCCCTTCAGCCTGAGAATAGCGCACGGCTTCAACCGGCAGCTGGTCAATCAGTCGCCGGATGTTGCTTTCCTTCACTTCGTGCGGAGCAAAGATGACTTTGGTTTGCCGGTCCTGTTTCAAGAAGTCAATCAGCAGCGCTTCATCGGGCGCCCAGCTGCTGCCGACTACAATCAGCCGCTGCTGGTTTTTGAACTCTTCGATTAAAGGCAGCTGTTTGCTGTTTGATGCAATTTCGGCCACCCGATCAAAGCGGGTGTCGCCGGTTACCGTGTAGTTGTTCATGCCAATGGAGGAAAGCAACTGACCCGAAGCTTCGGTTTGAACAAAAAAATGAGTGACTTTTTTAAGAACCTGCCGATACCATTTTGCTCTGAATCCGGATTTGAAGAATAACTGTTCATTCCTAAAAATAGCCGATACCAGAAAAAGCGGAACCTGCTTTTCATGCAGCAGGTTGATGTAGTTGAACCAGAATTCGTATTTGATAAAGAACACTTTTTTGGGCCTGACCAATTGAATGAATCTACGAGCGTTTCTCGTGGTATCAATTGGAAGGTAGCAGATGTAGTCGGCTTGGTCGTAGTTCTTTCGGATTTCGTATCCGCTGGGCGAGAAAAAGGTTAACAGGATTTGGTAAGCCGGATGATCTTTTTTGATTTGCTCGATGAGTGGGCGCCCTTGCTCAAATTCGCCAAGCGAAGCACAGTGAACCCAGATGATTGGGCGTTGGTGATCAAGTTTATCTTCAAGGTAGGGAAACACGGTTTGCTGCCCTCTAATGAAATGCCGGGCTTTCTCATTGAAGAGCGCCGAAATCCGGGCAGCTAAAAGATAAAAACGAACGGCGATTTGATACAGGAAATTCATAAGTGACGGTTCTACAATTTGCTACCAAAAGTAATGAAAATAACACACGTCCAAGGGGATTGTCAATCATTGCAATCGTCTCAACCAAATTCTTAATCCTCCTCCATCTTTGCCTTGAGGTAGCCTTCGTCTTTTTTCAGGTTTCGCCCCATGGATGCTTCAACAGCCAGTTGGTCGCAGCGCTCGTTCTCGGGGATTTCGGCATGTCCTTTTACCCAGACAAACCGTACTTGGTGTAGCTGATAAATCCTTAGAAAGCGTGTCCACAAGTCGGCGTTCTTTTTGCCTTTAAACCGTTTCTTCACCCAACCCCAGAGCCATTTTTTCTCTACTGCATCAACTACGTATTTGGAATCAGAATAGATGGTCACCTGACAATTCGAAAACTTCAGCGTCTCCAGAGCCACAATCACAGCCAGTAATTCCATTCGGTTGTTGGTGGTTAGTTCGAAGCCTTCCGATAGTTCCTTGCGGTGTTGACCGGAAAGCAGGACGACGCCGTAGCCTCCCGGGCCCGGGTTGCCACGTGCAGCTCCGTCGGTGTATATGGTTACGCGGGGCGAATTTGCCATGATTCAATTTTTTTGGACAAAGATACAAATAGAGAAAGGGCGTCCTAACCGGGCGCCCTCTTTTCTTGAGTTGTTGTTTCGTTATTCAAAAAATCCAATCGTTGTAAATGGTTATTTATTTTACAATCGTCATTTCTTCGATCAGGTTGGTGGCGCCGGCAAACTTGTCGATGGTCCACAACACAAAGCGAATGTCGACGTTGATGCATTTTTGAAGCTCGGGCTCAAAGGCAATGTCGCCGCTCATGGCTTCCCAGTTGCCGTCGAAGGCTACGCCAATCAGCTCACCGCTTCCATTAATCACCGGACTTCCGGAATTTCCGCCGGTAATGTCGTTGTTTGTGGTGAAGCAAGTATGCAGCGTTCCGTCTTCGTCGGCGTATTGGCCGTAATCGTTGGCATAATACAGTTCTTTCAGTTTGGCGGGTACATCAAACTCATCATCGCCAGGAATTTCCTTTTCAATATATCCTTTCAGCGTGGTGTAATAGCTGTAGTGAACGCCATCGCGCGGTACGTAGTCGCCAACCGTTCCGTAAGTCAGGCGCATGGTTGAATTGGCATCGGGATAAAATTTCCGGTCTTGTTCCATTTCCATCAACCCAGCTACAAACAAGCGACGTCCGTTAAGCAGGTCATCTTTTGTTTCGTTCATCTTAGAACCCAGTACCGACATCATGTCGAATACATCCAGTGCGCTTTGAAATGCCAAATCTTTTTTCAAGGTCTTCAGCTTCGGATTGTCCAGAAAATCTTCCAAGTCATCTTTGCTGGCAAACACGGTCTTATCGAACATTTTCTCGGCGTAAGCCATAAAATCACCCTTGTATTTCGATTTTATTTCTTTGAAGAAATCAGGATGGTAAGTCGTAACCACGTTTTCCTGAAAGACTTCCATCAGGGCGCCTGCAATTTTAGCGTCGGTTGATGCATTGTAATCTTTGAAAAAGTCGTCCAGCTCCGCTTTCATTTGAGCCGCATTAGCTTCTGCTCGTTCCTTGTTTCCTTGTTTTAAGGCTTCAAAAAGGCCTTTTGCTCCATAGCTGAAGTAGAAAATCTCTGGTCCGCGAACCATGGTTTCCACCAGGTATTCGTATGCTTGCTCATCGCGGGTGTCTTCGTAGGCTGATTCAATCAACTCCAACGCATCTGCATATTTTTCTTTCCGTGCTTGTTCTTCATTCACCCAGTTGGTAAATTTCTCTTCCAAGGCTTTCTTTTTTTCAATCACCTGCAACGCATTCAACCCTTTATTTTGGCCGATGCTGTATTTGTAATAATTGGAGCTTCGCGCATGTTTTGATGCGTACTGGATACGTTCTCGCTGGCCCGAGCTCATGTACTCCTTTAAGATCTCCAGTTTCTTTTCGCGGGCATTAATCCGGGCTTCGTTGGTTCCGCTCATGGTGTATTCAATGCCGAACGAAGATTTGTAACGATTGGTGCTTCCGGGATATCCCAGCACCATGGCAAAGTCGCCTTCTTCATAGCCTTTCAGCGAAATGGGCAAGTGATGTTTGGGCTGGTAAGGAACATTGTCTTCCGAATAGCTGGCCGGTTTCCCGTCAGGCCCGGCATAAACCCGGAACAAGGCAAAGTCGCCGGTATGACGTGGCCACATCCAGTTGTCGGTGTCGCCACCAAATTTACCGATTGACTTTGGAGGAGCGCCAACCAAGCGGACATCGCGGAAGGTTTCGTAAACAAACAAGTAGTAACGGTTTCCTTCAAACAACGACTGCACCCGCGCGTCATAATGGGTGTCGTCGGTAGCTTCTTTTTGAATTTCAAATGATTGACGTTGAATAGCGGCATTACGTCCGGCAAAATCCAGGTCTTCTTCCAGCCCTTCCAAAAGTTGATCGGTTACATCCTCAACACGAACCAAAAAAGAAACCGTTTTGCCAGGGTTTGGCAGTTCTTCTTCTTTTGCTTTCGCCCAAAACCCATCCTGCAAATAATCATGGTCAACCGAACTATGTGTCTGAATTTCATCAAAACCACAGTGGTGATTAGTCAGTATCAGCCCTTGGGCCGATATGAGTTCTCCGGTGCATGAGCCACGATCCAAGGCAACAATTGCATCTTTCAAGCTTGAATTATTAATGGAATATATTTCATCAGCCGATAATTCCATCCCCATCTCTTGCATCTCGCCAATATTCAATTTATGAATCAGCGACGGCAACCACATTCCCTCATCTGCTATGGCCGAACTCTGAAAAAGCAGGCTCAACCCAATAATCACTACAAAAATCCTCTTCATTCGATATCAGTTATTTATATTTCAAATCTTTAAACGCGCAAAGATAGACATCTGCTACATATGGCAAAAAGCTTTTTGCATCTCACGCTTATTTATAACTTTTCTATGAGTTAACGAAATTGGCTTTGCATTACATTGTTCAATTTTTTTTTCCAAGTTCCTTCCGATTAAAAACAAAATTCTCAAGGTAAAATGGAACTGTGGAACAACCAGATTATCAGAAGGCTTTTGCCGGTTTTAAATTTCCCTATCTTTGCAGTGAAAATTTTTAACCCAAACGAATGAATTCCAGAAAAGTCAGGGTGCGATTTGCCCCAAGTCCGACCGGGCCGCTCCACATGGGCGGTGTCCGTACTGCTTTGTTTAACTACTTGTTTGCCAAAAAACACGGAGGTGATTTTTTGCTTCGGATTGAAGATACCGACCAGGCCCGCTATGTTCCGGGCGCTGAAGAATACATTATTGAAGCACTGAATTGGTGCGGCTTAAATCCGGTTGAAGGGCCCGGCATCGGAGGCGATTTTGGCCCATACCGTCAAAGCGAACGCAAGGAAATTTACCGTCAGTATGCGCTGCAACTGGTCGAAAGTGGACATGCTTATTACGCGTTTGACACGCCGGAAGAACTTGATAAGCTTCGTGGCGAAGCCGAGGCCAACAAGGACGTTTTTTCATACGACCTGCATACCCGCAATCGCCTTAATAATTCATTGGCGCTTTCTCCGGAGGAGGTTCAGCAAAAGATAAACGGTGGTGAGCCTGCCATCATTCGGTTTAAAATGCCGGAGAACACCGACGTGATTGAGAAAGATCTGATTCGCGGCGACGTGAAGTTCAATACCAATCAGCTGGATGATAAGGTGCTGTTTAAGGCAGACGGTATGCCTACGTATCACCTGGCCAATGTGGCGGACGACCATCTGATGCAAATTACGCATGTGATTCGCGGAGAGGAGTGGCTGCCTTCGATGCCGCTGCATATATTGTTGTATCAAGCTTTGGGTTGGAACGATACCCGTCCACAGTTTGCCCATTTACCATTGATTCTTAAACCAACCGGCAAAGGAAAATTGAGCAAGCGCGATGGTGACAAAATGGGATTTCCCGTTTTTCCGCTGGAGTGGAAAGATCCAAAGACCGGTGATGTGTCACGCGGATACCGCGAAGATGGTTATTTCCCCGAAGCCTTTGTGAACCTGCTGGCTTTGCTGGGCTGGAATGCCGGAACCGAGCAGGAATTTTTCAAGATGGAAGAGTTGATTGAGCAATTTAGCTTGGAACGTGTGGTTAAGTCCGGCGCCCGTTTCGATCCTGAAAAAGCGAAATGGTTCAACCGTCATTATTTTCAGCAAAAAGATGAGGCTGAGTTAGCTGAAGCCTTTAAACCGATATTGGCAGAAAAAGGCGTTGAAGCGAGCGATGAGTTGATTGTTAAGATCGTTGGCATCGTTAAAGAACGCTGCGAATTTGTGGCCGACTTGTGGGAGCAGGGCGATTACTTTTTTGTAGCGCCGGAAAGCTATGACGACAAAACCGTGAAGAAGAAGTGGAAAGAAGACACGCCTGAAAAATTGCAGGAAATTACAGCACTCTTTCAATCGGTTGAGCAGTGGGACGCTGCAACCATCAAGGAAGCTTTCTCCAACTTTATGAATGAGAAAGGCTGGGGATTTGGAGTGGTGATGGTTCCCATTCGCCTGGCACTGGTTGGGACGAGCGCAGGAGCCGACCTGTTCGACATTTGCGAAATCATTGGCAAAGAGCAGACCCTTAGCCGCATTCAGAAAGCGATAGCGAAAATAGGATAGCAAAAAGCTGATCGATGATATTGATTGTACAGCCCGGGCCGAAAGCCCGGGTTTTTGTTTGCCTGCAATTGAGGCAATGTTAAATCTTTGTATGTTTAGACCAAAAACGTTTTTTAGTCTAAAAATAATTATTCTCTTTGCACTCAGAAATAATTTTGACAGGAAAACAAGTCATACTAAAATCAATTGAAATGATGAAACCACGTGTTTTTTGGTGTTTTGTTTTTGTGGCCTGTTTGGTACAGTTGCAGTCGCATGCACAAAGCTCAGATATAAAAGTGCTTACTTTTTCGGATGTGTATGAGCAGATGATGGGCAACAGCCACGTATTGAAACAAGCCGAATACCAGATGAACGAGAAGGCAGCCGAACTTCGGGCTGCGAAAGGTTTACGTGCACCTAAAATCAGCCTCACCGGGACTGCTGTTCAAATGGCGGATCCTTTGCACTTGGATTTAACGCCTGTGCGCGATGCGATCACTCCGCTTTACTCCGCCTTAGGAAATTTTGGTAATTTCTCAGGGGTGCCCAACCCCGATCCTGCTACCAACCAAATGATGCCGGTATTGCCTGACGGTATGAGTACCGCAGCAGTTCGAGCTCAGTTACTGGAGGGTTTGGATCATGTGAATGCTGCTGAATGGGATCAAATGATTCAGGAAAAGCGTTTTGCTTCCTTGAGTGCCTCGGTGGTTTGGCCGGTATTTACCGGAGGGAAAATCAACGCTGCCAACGAAGCAGCCCGTATTTACGAAGAAGAAGCTGGTTTGCAGAAAGATCAAAAACAAGCCGAATTGCTAAGTGAGCTGGTAACTCGTTATTACGGATTGGTGTTGTCGCGGGAGTCAGAAAAAGTTCGTCAACAGGTTCTATACGCGATGGAGAAGCACTTATACGATGCCGAAAAGCTGAGTGAAGAAGGCCAGATCGCCCAAGTTGAGAAACTGCATGCCGAGGTTGCTAAAGCGGATGCTGAGCGCGAACTGAAGAAAGCACGTCGTCAGTCTCAAATTGTGGAACGCTCGCTACAAAATACGGTGGCCATGGAGCCAACCGATTCGATCGTCCCAGTTAATCAGTTGTTTGTTCTGAAAGAAATTGGAGACGAAGACCAGTTTGTTGAATTGGCCAAAGCGAACAGCCCCCTGTTGCAACAGGTCAGCTCCAAAAAAGAGCTGAGCCAAACCGGGGTGAAGTTGGAGCAGAGTAATTACCTACCGACCGTGGCACTGACCGGCATGTATGATATTGCCAACAAAGATTTCTCGCCTTATGTGCCGGAATGGATGGTAGGCGTAGGATTGAAATGGACACTGTTTGACGGAGTGGCTCGCACGCGTAAAGTACAGGCCGCCAAATACCGGGTTAATCAGGTGGAAGAAGCCGGGTTGAAAGCGCAGGATGATATTGAAACGGTGATCCGGAAACTTCACCAACAGTTGGGCATGCAACTGGAGCAACATGAAAGCCTGAAAAAATCATTGACTTTTGCTGAAGCGTACTTGGAGAGTAAGGATATGGCTTTTCATGAAGGATTGGCTACATCGGTCGATGTTGTTGATGCCCGCTTGCTGGTTGCCAAGTTTAAGATTGAGCAATTGCAGGCCATGTATCAATACGATGTCGCCTTAGCTGCGCTGATGCAGATTTGTGGTGTGCCGGCACAGTTTAATAATTACATCACCAGCGATTTGGTGATTACTCAAACCATTGATTAACGATCAGATTGGATTCAAAAAAAAGACAACATGAAACGAGCACGTTTCGAGCAACAATTCGAAGATGGCAAAGCGCTGTAAAATGAAACAGGCGGATCGAAATGTTGCCAGCGAAATCGGCGAGTTCCATGAGGACGAACAAAGATTTAATTAATTAACTAAGTTTTTTCCGAATGAATAAGACCAGAAATTTTATCATCGGCTTGTTTTTTACAGCCTTGTTGATTTTTGTCCTGTACACCACCTGGCTGATTACCCGGCCGGTTCCATTAGAAATTCAAGGTGAAATTGAAGCAACGCAGGTTCGGGTGGCTTCTAAAATTCCGGGACGTATTGATGCCATTGCCGTTCGTAAAGGACAGCAAGTGCAAAAAGGCGACTTTTTGTTTTCAATCAAGAGTCCTGAAATCGAAGCCAAATTGCAACAAGCCACTGCAGCCCACAGTGCTGCCCAAGCTCAAAGTATGAAAGCACAACACGGCGCGCAAAAAGAAGATATTCAGGCTGCTTACAGCACCTACCTGAAAGCGGAAGCCGGCGCTCGTTTGTATGAGAAAACATTTCAACGGATCTCCAACTTGTTTGAGGCTGGGGTTGTGCCTGAGCAAAAGAAAGATGAGGTGGAAACACAGATGGAAGCTTCGCGCGAAACGGCTAATGCGGCCAAAGCGATTTGGGAGAAAGCCAGCAAAGGAGCCCGCAGTGAGGATAAGAATGCAGCTGAAGCATTAGTGGCACAAGCTGAAGGCGCCATTGCTGAGGTTGAATCGTACCTGAGCGAAACACAGATTAGTGCTCCTGCAAGTGGCGAGGTTTCCAACATTATTTCAGAAGAGGGCGAGCTTGTTCCTACAGGTTTTCCGGTGGTGACTATTCACAACTTGTCGGATAGCTGGGCCACCTTCTTTATTCGCGAAGACCTGATGGCCGAAATCCGTATGGGAAGTGAGCTAAAAGCAACCGTTCCCGCTATCGGAGATCAGGAAATCACCTTTAAGATCAATTACATCAGCTCATTGGCCGATTTCGCCAGCTGGACGTCAACTAAAGCTTCGGGCGGTTTCGATGTCAAATCGTTCGAGATACACGCTGCCCCTGTTAAGCCTGTTGAAGGCTTACGCCCAGGGATGAGTGTATTAATCAATTGGAAACAATTTAAGATAAAATAAGGCATGAACCAGAAAGAGCAAACAGGCTATTTTCGCAGGAGCCCGTTTTTCAGGGTACTTCTTCGTGAAGTCGACCGGATGAGTAGTTCCTTTGTCTACTTGTTTACCACTTTGCTGGGGCCCCTCATTGCCTTTATTTTGCTGTTGGCTATTTTTAATGAAGGGGTGCCCAGAAACTTGTCGGTAGCCTTGGTTGATCAGGATAATTCAAGCTTGTCGCGCAAAATGGCGATGTGGATTGATGCTGCTCCGGAGACGGAGGTAGCCATGCGCTTGCCTAATCTGGCGGAGGCATACAACCAGATGAAAACCGGGCATATTGATGCCGTTGTGGTTATTCCGGAGGAAACGGAAAGGAACATACTGAAAGGGGTGCAGCAAGAGATTCCGGTTTTTATCAACAATGCCAACATCTTAAAAGGCGGATACCTGCAAAAAGGAATATATAAAACGCTGGCAACCTTGTCGGGAGGCATCAAGGTGCAGGTGGCTATGAAACATGGTCTGTCTGAGAAGCAAGCACTGGCAAAGGCTCAGCCTGTTAAGTTGCATCAGCATGTGCTGTTCAACCCCTTTGGCAACTATGCCTATTTCTTGCTAACCGCCTTGCTTCCACTAATGGTGGTGGTATTTACTCTGCTAAGCACCGTATATGCAGTAGGAACAGAAGTTCGGGAGGGAAGCGGACCGGAATGGCTGGAACACTCGGGAGGAAGCATTATTGTTGCTATTGCGGGTAAACTTACGCCTTACACCCTTTTGTTTTTAGTCGTTTCAACGGTGATGAATGTGGTTTTGTTTGTGCAGATGGGAACTCCTTTGCGTGGCGAATTTATGCTTATTGCCCTGGGTGAGCTGATCTTGATTATGGCCTATCAAATGCTGGGTGTATTGCTGGTTACCGTCACCAGTAACCTGCGTTTGGCGCTATCGTTGGGAAGTGCTTATTCCATGATGGCTCTGACTTTCTCCGGATTGACGTTCCCGCAGTTTGCCATGCCAGCAATGGCTAAAGCGTTTACCTGGCTATTTCCGTTTACCTATTGGGTGAAGTTGTTTATTTCTCAAGCTATTCGGGGAGAAGCTGTGGTTTATGGAATCCGGTTTCTAGCGATTATGCCATTATTTGTCTTGCTGTCAGTAGCTATATTACCCCGGTTTAAACGTATTCTTCAAAATGAAAATTATTGGGGAAAAGTGTAGGGCGTGAGCCATTAATGATTATCGATATGAAAAAACTATTGAAAAAAATAAGGACAGGAGTTCGCATGACAGGGCAATTCTATCAGGAGGAGATGAAAGCCATCCTGAAAGACCACGGCGCCTTGCTCATTTTGTCAGGAGCAATCATTGTTTACTCCTTGATTTATGCTTATGCTTACAAAATGGAAGTTGTGCGAGAGGTCGACACGGTGGTGGTTGATCTGGATCGTAGCTCTTCGAGTCGCCAGTTGGTGCGTATGATTGATGGAACAGAGGAGGTAAAAATCAGCCGTTCAGCAACCAGCATGAAAGAAGCACAGGAGATTTTTGTTGAGGGCGATCATGTGGGTGGTATTGTCGTGATTCCTGCAAATTTTGAGAAAGACCTGTTGGAGGGGGTGCAAGCCGATGTTGCCGTGTATGCTGATGGCAGTTATTTTCTAATTTACCGGCAATTGATCGGAGCAGCCGTTAAATCGGTTGGCACTTTTTCTGCCGGAGTTGAGATCAAACGACTGATGGCTGAAGGAAAAATCGATGAGCAGGCGATGGCTGCCCGCGATCCCTTGTCTGCTGACCTGCATTTCTGGTTCAATCCTTCTTCGGGCTATGGAAGCTTTGTGATGCCCGGACTGATCCTGATTATTCTGCAACAAACCTTGCTGATTGGTATTGGGATGATTGGTGGAACCAGCAAAGAGAAAAATCGCCATAGTTTCCAGGTGCCGGTGGCTTTAAAGCGTGGAGGCGTCTTTCCGCTCTTGTTTGGGAAAAGTTTGAGTTACCTGACCATCTACAGTATCAACAGTGTGTTTGCCATGGTGCTGTTGCACCATTGGTTCGATTACCCCAACCGGGGTAGTTACCTGGATGTGATGGCGCTAACCCTTTTGTTCTTACTCTCGGTTATTTTTATGGGAATTACGTTCTCTGTGCTTTTCAAGAAGCGCGAATCATCCATTTTGCTGATGGTTTTCTTGTCGCCTATTGTTTTGTTTTTAAGTGGAATTAGCTGGCCTGCTGAGTCAATTCCTCCACTGTTGTATAAGCTGGCGCATGTGTTTCCGTCCACCATTATGGTGCCGGCGTACCTGCGAATTCGCGATTTAGGAGTCGATTTAGTCCATGTCAGGCACGAATATTTATTGCTGCTGGGGCAAGCTGGTTTTTACTTTATAACGGCATCGGTGGCGCTGTATTTCGAAACCAGACATAACCGAAGGCTAAACCAGCAAGAAGCTTCGGCTTAGCCTATTCAATCACTTTTTCATCGTGGCTGTTGACAAACAGCATCGAGTCGATGTTGTTAAACCCTTCGAACAATGGTTGCCCTTGGTGTTTGAGGTGGTCGCCGCGGAAGCCCAAAATAACCAGGCCGGCATCGGCCGACCGCTGGTTAATCATCTCTTGGATGCTTACGTTTTCCTGTTCTTCCAAAAACTCGATGTTTTTTAGCGTAATGGGCAGGCGTCCCCGCACAATCAGATCCTGAAGATGCACCTTCGTATTTTCAATTTCTCCGGGTTTCGAAATGTCAAAAATCTTGATTGCACTCTTTTTCCAATCCGGGTGAGCATAGATGATAAAGCTGAGCAGAATCATCAGGTTGGCATTGGACTCATCGCTTCGTTTAAGCCACAAATGAATGTCCTTGTCCGAATCAATTGGGTCCAGTCCTGTGCGTAGAATCAAAACATCGAAGTTGCCTGCATTAACAAGGCCATAATTTTCAATAATCCGTTTCAACCCATTCTCATCTTTGATGTTGTTGTCAAAAATGAGCATGTTGTTATCCAGTCCGGTAATGCCTGGAAGCTGCACAGCCTGAGCAATGGCCGAAGTGTAAGATGGCGAAATCATCGTGTCGACATAAACGTGGGTTTCAATTTTGCCAAATTGAAGGATCAGTTTATCTAATGTGGCTCTGGCTTCGTTGTTCGAGGCTTTTGAAAAGTAGCCATGAATCAGGTGAATGTAAGTTCCAAAACCATATTTATACGAAATCCAGTTCAGCAGCCGGAAAGCTTCCTTGCGCTCAAATGTTTTGTCTGAAATGCAAATGCAGCTGGGACGCCATTCAGAATACGAGGTTCGTTTGCGGGTATTTTGCAGGTAGACCTGCAAATTCCGGTTGAGTTGAAAAATAGCATTGATAAAAACAATTTCCAGCCCTTTTCTATCGCGGTGGTAGTGGTTGATCATCAGGTAAATCACGGTCATGGCCAGCAAGGAGACGATGGCGTATAACGCGTCGATCTTAAACATGACAAACAAGGCTACCACAAATCCAATGAGTGAAAAATACCAACGTGATTTAAACGAAGGGCGGTAGGAAGGCGAGGAGCCAAAGTGGTTCAAGAAAGAAATGAGGCAAAGCGAGCCGTAGGTTATCATGAAAAACATAGAGATAATTCCGGCTACGACATCCACATTACCGGCGGCAACAAAGATGAAAGCAATCAAAATAGTCACCAGCGTGGCATTAATTGGTTCATCTTTCTTTTTATCATTCAAACGCAAAAAAGCGTTCACTTTTATTCCCGGAAAGGAGTGATCGGTTGCCAGTGCTTGTAAGGTTCGGGGCGCCACCATGATGGAGCCAATGGCTGATGACAGGGTGGAGGCCGCCAGCCCGATCGGGATGATGATGTTTCCGCCAAGGGCAATTTCTCCCATGATGAGTTGTTGCTCGGTTAAATCGGTTGTGCTGGCCGAGGAAGCCAGTTTCCAGGCAATAAACAGGTAAATGATCATGCCGGAAAAGGTAGCCAGCGTGGTCCCCAGCGGAATCGACTTGGACGGTTTTTTCAGCTCGCCCGACAGTCCGACTCCAGCAGTCATGCCGGTAAAGGCCGGGAAGATGATGGCGAACACGATAAAAAACTGGTTCATGTTACGCATGTCGGCCGAAAAAATGGAGAAGGTATTCGCTTCATAATACTCCGTTGTTCCAGCAAAAAAAAGGATGAGTGCGACCGCTAAGATCCCTACGATAACGTAAAGGGTTTTAACGCCCATGTTGGCTCCTTTTTTAAACATCAAAAAGGAAAGGGCGCCCATGGCAGGAATGCTGATGGCCTGCCGGGGAAGAATAAAATCATAGTTTACTTTCAGGTATTCAAACAGAAACTCGAACGACTCGGTAAAGGCGATGACATAAAAAGCGACGCTAATGGCCTGCGACAGGTAAAGAGCAATGCCCACTGTAGCACCAATATTCAGTCCGAAGGAGCGGGAAATAATGAAGTATTCACCTCCACCTTCAACTCGCTTGTTGGTGGCAATCTCCGAAATGGCCAACGCGGTGGGGATAGTAACCAGGTGTGCGAGTAGAATTATCAGAACCACACCCCAAAAACCGAGGGTGCCAACACCGTATCCAAAACGTAAAAACAAAATGGCCCCAAGGATGGTGGACATTGCTGTAAAAAACACGGGGCTGGTACCAAATTCTTTTTTAGGAGTCGCCATTGTTTAATTCTTTGGTTTGGAAACAAAGGCGGGTCTGTTTTTGTTTCATACTGCTTGATTCGGTTTGATTGACGGAAAGACCCGTTTATACGAAGTACAAGATATTAAATTGCATTTAGCCAAGCGATGATTTATCACAAAATATTTTCGTCCTTCCCGAGATTTCTTTTAGTCGGCATCGACATGCCTGTTTTCGTCACTTTTGCGGAAGTAAAAAAAGGTCTTGCGTTGGCTAAGGTCATCGTAATTGTAAATTTCCTTGCTGGGATGAAGCTTATAGAAAGCCAGCATGGCCAGATCGCCGGCACAGAATAACGAGTGAATGCACATCAAACTAATGAAGAAGTAAGCCAGTGGGCTTGACCAAAATACAACTGCTCCGAGCGCGCTGATGGCCTTCACCACCCAAAATGGAGCCAGCGCCACAAACCGGAAGGTGGAGTAGTCAATCACTTTTTGATCGACGCCGGCATAAAAAATAAATTTGCTCCAGATCGCCCCAAATTGCACTTTCCCGGTTCCCCGCAAAAGAAAGGCGCCCGCATGAATCAGTTCGTGCAAAACAATAAGCAAGGTAAAGGCAAAGATCACAGCGGCTGCAATCGCAATCACCGGCTGGCTGATGCCTCTGGTGTACAAAACAATAGCCTTCACCAAAAGAAACAGGAACAGGCCAATCATGCTGATTTGATAGATCGAGTAGAGCCGGATAAGTTCTTTCTCCCGGGTAATTTGCTCAAAAATAAATTGTTTGATGTGTAGATGATCCACTTCAGCAAGCAGTTCAAATTCATCGGTCTCCATTAAGTCTTGAGGGGTTAACCGGTGCTTCATTTGGAATCGTTTTTCAGGATTAGATAAAGAGTTTTGAGCGAAATCAGGCGGCTAATAAATGCATAGATAAAACCGGCCATCAGGAACAGCAAAAATCCAATGGCCCACCGGTCAATAAGCAAGCTTGATAATTTGCCGGCCAAAATGGCGAACAAGGTAAAGGCGGCCAGCTTCAAAATGAGCAGGTAGTTGATCCTGAGTTTGAAGAGGTAGGTGGCAATCGCAACTTGAGCTGTCGCTGTAATGAGTTGAGTGATGAGGCTGGCATAGGCCGACCCCAGGGCTTGTATTTGCGGAATTAAAACCAGGTTGAGAACGATGTTGATCAGCATGCCTCCAAAAGCCATCAGGTTGAGTTGCTTGAGATTGCCGTTGGCGGTAAGCAAGGTGCCAAAGATGTAGGTGGTGGCAATGCCAACAAAACCAACCATCAAAACTCCGAGGATGGGAGCCGACTGTCCAATGTGTTCGTGGTACAGGAGCTCCATGATCTGCTGCCCGTAAAAATTGGCAGCCACTCCCATTAAAATGGCTGGGACGATGATCAGCAAATAAGCCAGCTGCAAGAGTTGAACCAAGTCGTTGCGCTGCTTGATCATACGCGCAAAAATGGGCAGTAGCAAGCCGGCAAATAAAGCGCCAACCATGGCAAACGCATCCAGCAAGCGAAAAGCCTGGGCGTAAATTCCGGCCTGCATTTTCCCAATCGGGTCAGGAAGCAGGCGCTCCAACATCACCGAGTCAATGCGGTTGTAAAACGACATCAGCAAGATGAGCAGTGCAAACGGGTAACTTTGTTTCAGGATGAGCCGGATGTAGCGCAAATCGAATTGAAGCCGGATAGTTTTGGCGTAATGCAACACCATAAAAAAAGTGATCAGTGCCGCGCATAGATAAGCTGCTGTTTGCGCATAAACAAACCAACTGATGGAGAAATAGCCGCCAAACCAGTTGGTAAACAACAGGACACTGCAAAACAAAATCATCAGGCTGCGGTCGAGCACCGAAAGCAAGCTGTCGGTGCGGAACAAATGCAAGCCACTGATGTTGGAGCGCAGGTAAAAAGTGAAGGAAATCAGAAACTGGTTAAAAATCAGGAAAAACAACAGGTGAAATTGAACCCGGCTGTACCCGACTATCGCCGCAACAACCAGACAAACTACGGCATAGCCGGCAGCCAGCAAGAATTTCAGCCCGATAATGTTGTTCAGGTATTTTTGCAGCAGATGACTGTGTTGGGCAATGTTGCGGTTGTTGAAATTGGTGATGCCCATGTCAAGCAAAATATTCAGGATCATCGAAAAGTTCAGCAGCGAAAAATACAGGCCATAGCTTTCTGCCCCCACCACATTTTGCACCGTTCGGTCAATTCCAAAGATCCAAAAAGGCTTGATTAAGAGGTTGAGAAAGAGCAGCAGGATTAAATTGGTGACAAATTTGCGTTTCAACAGTCGTTGCTTTATCCGATTAATTTGGTTAAAAATAAGCAATTTCTGGACAGACTTTGTACATTTGGGTTGAAAACTAAGGTCGGAAACCGATTGCGGCTTTTTCTTGATCACTTTGAACTCGGAACATGGAAGACCGAAGTACAACGAGCAGTAGTCCACAGTAGTTAAATAATACGAAAACCCCATGATCATTGCGGTAAACACACGCCTGTTGCAAAAAAACAAACTGGAAGGAATCGGCTGGTTTACGCGCGAAACGCTTGCGCGTATTACCCGAAATCATCCCGAGCACCAGTTTCTGTTTTTGTTTGACCGGCCGTATGCTGATGAATTTATTTTTTCGGATAATGTGACGCCGCTTGTGGTTTCGCCACCCACACGCCACCCCTTGCTTTGGTATGTTTGGTTTGAATGGATGATTCCCGGCGTGTTGAAAAAGTACGATGCCGACCTGTTTTTATCGCCCGATGGTTACCTGTCGTTAAGCACCAAGGTGAAGCAACTGGCCGTGATTCATGACCTGAACTTCGTGCATCGCCCACAGGATTTGCCTTGGCTGATAGCGAAATATTACAATTTCTTTTTTCCAAAGTTTGCCAAGCGGGCCTGCCGCATTGCTACGGTTTCCAATTATTCCAAAGCGGACATCAGTCAAACATACGGTGTCAGTTCCGATGCGATTGATGTGGTTTTTAATGGTGTTAATGAAAGGTATAATCCGACTTCCGATGAAGAAAAAGAATCGGCACGCCAAAAATTTACGGATGGAAAACCTTATTTTCTATATGTCGGCTCCTTGCATCCGCGAAAAAATATTAGAGGATTGTTGCAGGCATATGAAGTTTTTCGGAATGATGAATCTCTGGATGTCAAGCTGGTGATTGCCGGGGGTGAGCTATTTAAAACAGACGACATCAGCAAAACTTATGAAAGCATGCGTTTTAAAGACGATGTAGTTTTTACTGGCCGCGTTTCGGTTGAGGATTTGCATCAACTGCTGGGAGCTTCGCTGGCCATGACTTTCGTTCCCTATTTCGAGGGGTTTGGTATTCCAGTGCTGGAAGCGATGCGTGCCGGAGTTCCGGTCATTTGCTCTAATTCAACGTCTTTGCCCGAAGTTGGGGGAGCAGCTGTGTTGAATGTGAATCCGTTTGAGATTAATCAAATTACAACTGCGATGACCCGTATTGCCAGTGACGAAACTCTTCGGACTGCGCTGATTGCGAAAGGACAAGTACAGCAAAAACAATTCAGTTGGGATCAAACAGCCGACCGTTTGTGGGAAAGTATTCAGCTTTGTTTGAATGACTGAATCTAGTGAGATGGGTAGCAAAATGAGAAAGAAATCAGAGATACAGAGTCAAAAAGCAGCTTTGCAGCGCTGCTTAAGGGAAGGCCGCATCGAAGCGGGCTGCGATGAGGCTGGACGAGGTTGTTTGGCTGGTCCGGTGTTTGCGGCTGCCGTGATCTTGCCTCCCAACTTTGAGAACCATTTGCTGAACGACTCCAAAAAACTGACCGAAAGACAACGTGACCAGCTTCGTCCGGTCATCGAAGCGCAGGCGTTGGCCTTTGGCGTTGGCGTGGTGAGCAACCAGGAGGTAGACCAGATCAATGTGCTGAACGCTTCGTTTTTAGCCATGCACCGGGCGGTGGAGCAACTAAGTCTGAAACCTGAGCATTTGCTGATTGATGGCAATCGTTTCCGAGCCTACCCCGAGATACCCCACGACTGCATCATTAAAGGCGACGGCAAATTCCTGTCGATTGCCGCAGCTTCCATTTTGGCCAAAACCTATCGTGACGATTATATGAACCGACTGCATGAAGAATTTCCGGAGTACCAATGGCAAAAAAATAAAGGCTATCCAACCAAAGTGCATCGGGAGGCGATTCGTAAACTGGGACCAACGCCTTATCACCGCCTAAGCTTCCGCCTGCTGGAAGAGCAGCTCAAACTGAATTTGTAGTGGAATCCTCGCTTGAGGCTAGTTCCAATTCGATTGGTCGTTGCGTCTGGCTGTGGTGTTGAATTTCAAAATATTTGTTAATGCGGTTTTCATTCCTGCCAAGGTATTTGCAAATTTGCAGGCAGACAGTCTACTTGACTGAGCTGAATAAAACCCAATGAACCAAATCGCCCAATGAAAATTTGTAAATTACCCGTCGTTGCCTTTATTCAATTTGCTTTGATTTTACTTTCCTCATCAGTTTTTGCTAAAGTTCCCAACGGTGAACCAGTAGATGTGAATGTGTTTTTTGATACCCAAGGCATCGATGTCACGCATATTCGCCAGGAAGTTAAACACATTAATTTTGCGCGAACCAGTGAGTCCGCCAATGTTCATTTGCTGAGCACCTTGGAACGTACCGGAGGAAGTGGTCGGCAGTATGCCTTTTATTTTATTGGCTTGCAGGAATTTGAAGGACTGAACGATACGCTTTACTATTTTTCGTCGCCCGACAAAACAGGATCCGAGATCCGCGATGATTACACCAACATGATCCGGCTGGGCCTGGCCCGCTACCTGGCGCGTGGTTCGCATGTGGTTGATGTCAAGTTTAATGGAGAAACGGAGATGAATCATACTCCGGAACAGGACAAATGGAATAACTGGGTGTTTGGAATTCATACAAGGACCAACGTGAATGGCGAGGAAACTGAGCGGGAGTTCGATTTCGATGTAGCCATTGACGTGGAGCGAATTACCCCGGAATGGCGTTTCGAGTTTGATGTGGACAACAACTACGATGAAGACTGGTATGAAAATGATGGCGATGAAGTCACCGCCAAGCGAACCTACCAGAGCTTCGAAAGCCTGGTGGTGAAAAGCATTGGCGACCACATGGCTGTTGGCTTGAAATCAGGTGTGTCGTCGAGTAGCTACAGCAACATCAAGTTGAATTATTGGGCTTTCCCGGCCGTTGAATACAACCTTTTCCCTTACGAACTTTCCAGCCGGAAACAATTGCGTATTTCCTATTTTCTGGGCTACAACGGACGGCAATACATGGATACAACCATGTTTAATAAATTACAGGAAGGCCTTGTTCGTCAAACTTTTGCGGTGGCTTATAAAGTGCAGGAAAAGTGGGGTTCGGCGTATACTTCCCTTTCGGGGAACAATTATTTCCACGATTTCAGTAAAAATAGTCTGGCCATTTATTCAGGCCTTTATTTGCGGGTTTGGAAAGGATTATCGTTCAATGTCTCCGGAAATTACTCCATCATCAACGACCGCTTATCCATTCTGAAGAGTGAAGCCACCATGGAAGAAATTTTGTTGAAGCAGGTTCAGCAGGCAACAGCATACCGCTACCAGCTTCAGGTGGGCTTGTCATTTACCTTTGGTTCGCTCTACAACAACGTAGTCAATCCGCGCTTGAAAGGCTAAGGAAAATTATTGTCATTGGTCTTTCGGTGGGTTCGTCGATGCAGTTTTTCATACGTTAGTCGTAAAATTCAGATTTTGAAGTTTACCCAGGCAATCTGTTTTTTATCACTTTTTATTTTCTTCTTATTTAATTACTTTGGAGAACATTCATCAGCATGCAATTCGATTCGTCTAACCTTCTAAATAAGCCGAAAGATGTACGGAAAAATGAAACAAGATTTACAACAAACCCTGGAAGAACTCAAGACGCAGGGCCTTTATAAAACCGAACGAATTATTACTTCCTCACAAAGTTCGGAAATCCGCGTAGGCACCGATAAGCAGGTTTTGAACTTTTGTGCCAACAACTACCTGGGACTGGCCAATCATCCGGAGGTGGTTAAAGCCGCCCAGGACATTATGAATGACTGGGGATTCGGGCTTTCGTCGGTGCGCTTTATTTGCGGCACGCAGGCCATTCACAAAGAGTTGGAACAGAAAACATCGGATTTTTTGGGCACCGAAGACACCATCTTGTACTGCGCAGCTTTCGACGCCAATGGCGGTGTGTTTGAACCCCTGCTGGACGACGATTCAGCCATTATTTCAGATGAGTTGAACCATGCCTCCATTATTGATGGGGTGCGTTTGTGCAAAGCGCAGCGCTTCCGCTACAAGCATTCGAACATGGACGAGCTGGAGCGTTGCCTGATCGAAAGTCAATCGACCAAATACCGGCTGGTAGTTACCGATGGCGTATTTTCGATGGATGGTGACCTGGCCAAACTGCCCGAGATTGTGGCACTCTGTGATAAATACGACGCCCTGGTTATGGTGGATGACTCGCATGCTTCGGGCTACATTGGCGCTAGCGGACGCGGAACAGCCGAACACTTTGGGCTGCTGGGCCAAATCGACATCATTACCACCACCTTTGGGAAAGCGCTGGGCGGTGGCAATGGTGGCTGCACCTCGGGTCGGAAGGAGATTATTGAGATGCTGCGCCAACGCTCGCGCCCGTACTTGTTTTCAAACACCTTGGCTCCGGCTACCGTTGGCGCTACCCTAAAAGTACTCGACATGCTGACTGCCTCCTCGGAACTACAAAACCGCACGATGGAAAACGCCAACCGGTTCCGAAGTAAAATGGAAGCTGCCGGCTTCGACTTGGTGAAAGGCGAAACAGCCATTGTACCGGTCATGCTGTACGATGCGCCACTGGCCGTCCAGTTTGCTGATCAACTGCTGGAAGAGGGCATTTACGTCATCGGCTTTGTTTTTCCGGTGGTACCCAAAGGCAAAGCCCGCATCCGCGTGCAATTGTCGGCCGCCCATACCCACGAACAAATCGACCAGGCGGTTGAGGCGTTTATCAAAGTGGGTAA
>JAGXIR010000180.1 GCA_024635605.1 Sunxiuqinia sp. | reverse complement strand
CCTCAACTGCTTGACAAAGGAGGATTTAACTATACAAAAGCTATTCTTTACAAAACAATCAGCAGCGATTTGTCCGATTTGAAGGAAGTGAACTATGACATTCTGGTTTTCTTCAGCCCGTCGGGCATTAAGTCGCTGGTTCAGAATTTTCCGGGCTTTGAGCAGAACAGCACTAAAATTGCTTCGTTTGGACCAACCACCGCAAAGGCCGTTATTGATGCCGGGCTTCGTCTGGACATTCAGGCGCCAACCGCTCAGGCACCATCCATGACCATGGCATTGGAGCAGTTTATTAAGCAACACAACAAGCAGGCTTAAAAGATATTTCAACTTATATTCGATCGGAAAGGGGAAGCTTATTCCCCTTTTTTTATTGTATTTTCGCCATTACCATGCACACTTTCAAGCTTACCAAAAAAGAGCGGCTCTGCAGTACCAAACTGATTGAAAAACTATTCGAGCAGGGCGCTTCATTTTACATCTTTCCTTTGAAAGTTGTTTATTTGAAGACCACTTTGTTCGGTGAGCATCCGGCCGAGGTAAGCTTTTCTGTTTCGAAACGAAATTTCAAACTGGCTGTAACACGCAACCTGCTAAAAAGACGCATGCGCGAAGCCTACCGGCTGAATAAACCAGCCTTCTACGAGTCCATTCCTGAAGGACTGCAAGTGGCAATCATGTTTATTTATACCTGCAAAGAAGTGAAGGATTACCAGTCGATTGAAAAGGGCATGCAAAAAGCGCTGAAAAAACTGGGCGACTTGATGGCATAAAAAAAGGACTACCCTTCGGCAATCCCTCTTCAATTTTGTTTATCAGAAACTATTCTTCATCCATAATCTCAGTCTGCATCCGGACAGAATCCTCGTGAATCAGCTGAAATAAAATTTGCACAAAGGTCCTGTTCAGATTAAGCTTCTCGCCTGTTGCGATACGATTATTCATCAGCTCAGACCACCGACTGATCTGTAAGGCCGTTACGTTGTTCTCCTTTTTGTACCGTCCAATTTCCCGTGCAATCTCCATACGAGACGACAGTACTTCCATTAGTTCCGTATCCAGCGTATCAATCCGGTTACGCAAAAGCTCCAATTGGTTTTCAAACTGCTTGTTTGTTGACGTGGCTTGGCGGATAATCAATTTATCCAGAATTTTCGCCAGGTCGGCCGGAGTCACCTGCTGCTCTTTATCGCTCAGCGCACACGACGGATCACGGTGCGATTCGATCATCAGCCCGTCCATGCCCAGGTCGAAGGCTTTTTGCGACACTTCAAACAGTAACTCACGTTTGCCGGCAATGTGGCTCGGATCGCAGATAACAGGCAGGTTGGGCAGTAGCCTCCTTAGTTCGATAAATGTTTTCCAGTTGGGATAGTTCCGGTATTTCGAATCGCCAAACGAAGTAAAGCCCCGGTGAATTCCCACCAGGTTTTTAATGCCCGCCTGATTCAGACGCTCAAGCGCTCCCATCCACAGCTGAACATCAGGATTAACCGGGTTTTTCACCATGATCACTGCATCAGTTCCCTTCACAACATCGGCAATCTCTTGCACCACAAAAGGACTTGCCGTTGAACGGGCTCCAATCCAAAGCACATCCAGTCCGGCGTTCAGCGCCTCTTCGGTATGCTGGGCGTTGGCCACTTCAGTTCCCACTGGCAACCCGGTTTCCTTTTTCACTTTCTGAAGCCATTTCAAGCCAATGGAGCCCACGCCCTCAAAACTACCTGGCCGTGTCCGGGGCTTCCAAACGCCCCCCCGAAAAACGAACACCCGCTTATCCTTAGCCAACTGGTGAGCGGTATCCAATGTTTGTTCCTCAGACTCCAGGCTACATGGACCCGAAATCAACAGCGGGTTATCCAGCTGTGGCAACCAATCTTTCATTGGTCTGATGTCTAATTCTATTCCCATCTTATTTTGTGTAAAATTTAATAATCTTCTCTTCGTTTTTTATGAGCGATGGATTTTCTCCACCAAGTATAGACCGAATATTATTCGCTTTGTTCATCAATTCATACATTCTTTTTTCATCGTGCTGAATGCTGTCTTTAAAATCGATGAGGTGCTTGATATAAACTTCCAGCGATTCCACCACGTAGCTTTTGTTTTGCTGAAAAATGGGTCCCCACATGGAAGGTTCGCTTTTGGCCAAGCGAACCGTCGAGCGAAATCCACCGCTGGCCAGGTCAAAAATAATGGAACGGTCTTCCTTATCTTGCACAGCGTTGGCCAGAGCGTAGGCTGCCGCATGGGGCAAATGCGAAATAAATGCGGTGCTGTGGTCCTGCTCATCAGCCGACATGTAGGCAATATCCATTCCCATCGATTGAAACATTTTCTCGATCAGTGCCAAATGCTGGGGCCCGCTTTTCTCATGATCACAAATAATGGCAATCTTGTTGTTGAAAAGGCCCTCCAAGGCCGCTTCAGGCCCGGAATTTTCGGTACCTGACATGGGATGTGCAGGAACATAATTTCTTCGTTTCGGATGATTTTCAACGACATCACAAAGTTCTCTTTTGGTTGACCCCATATCGGTCACCGTTGTGCGATCCGACACAAGGTCAAGCACCTGTGGCAAAAGCAACTTAATTTTATCTACCGGAATAGCGATAATCACAAGATCAGCTTTCTCTACCGCAGCTTCAAACGGCAAAACCTGATCGACCAAACCGATTTTTTCTGCCTTTTCACCATGAGCGCTGTTCGAATCCACCCCAATAATTGATGTGGCAAAACCCTTTTTCCTGAGATCTTTGGCAATTGATCCTCCAATTAGCCCCAATCCTATAACCGTTACATTCATCGTCGTCAAGTATAAAAAAAAGGTCCCGATTTTTCGGGACCTTTCATGTAATCTATTTCTTTAAATTTCAACAATACACTACTGCTCAATCCCGTTTTGTGAACCGAAATAATAATACCAGTAATAAAATGTATTGCTAAAAATAAGCTTCATTTCCTTCGAATTTGAAAGCAAAGATAGGTATTTCTTTTAAAATCAAAACCCAGGCCTCTGTAATTATTTAAACCCAACCGATAAATACAAACACAACACCTTGCTTTTCAATTCATTGAATCAAGCTAGGCCGATTCAATTTTATTGATGCATTTATTGTTTGACAAATTTGTGCGTGATTAATTGTCCATTTTCGAACCCAAATGATATTAAATACAAACCTGGCTGAAGGGATTCAACATGAACCGTGTGCCGGAGTTGATTGGATCCAAATGCAAGCTCCTCCATGCTAAGCAACTGGCCGTGACCATTATAAATAGATACAGTCAGCTGACCTACGTTCGATTTGAAACTCCCTTGAACGTATAAATGATCATGAACCGGATTTGGAAAAACAAGGATCTCACCGGGCGAATACTCCAAATCATCGAAAGCGGTGGGCGGGTCCTGAATTCGCAGGTCGTCAATTGCCCAACCCCAGCCATGGGCGTAGGGGTCAGAAAATAAACGAAAGCGGATAAAGATGGTATCGCCTTCCTGAAAGTTTCCATTCCCGACCAAGCTCAACTCCCGGTTAATGTAATAACTTGCCCTGCCAACTTCTGATGAATTATTTCCCTGAATACCCCGCTCGTACACGTTTTTCCAGCTTGTTTTGGCACCCGAATCGTAGCCATCGATCAATGGTAACCAACCATCCTGACCAGTTTTTGAGCCTTCCACAATCACATAATCCCAAAAATCATCATCTCCAAATTGGCTGCCGCGCTCCCCGGGTTCCACCAAAACCACTTCGCGAAAAGACATCATAGCCCGGTCGTCAATAACGATTGGGTATTTTAAAATGGTGGTAAAATCATAGGTCACATCATCTTCATCGGGGCTGGGATAAGGGTGTGGACTATGCAAAGAGCCGTTGTCAAATAAATCTTCTACCCCGATGGAAAAATCGGATAAAATAAAGTCGCGGGTGTCTGAATTAAAATCGCTGGTGTAGGTTTTCACAGGCTCATACAAACCATCGACAAAGAAGGTGTAATAGCCGTCATCGGGCAAAATGGTTTGATTGGTATTCGAAGAACTGTCAACAGCAATTATCCGGTATCGCACAGAATCGCCATCAACCAAGCCCTGCAACTCCAAAGTTGCCTGATAGATATCATCCCCCTGGTCTTCCAGGATCAACGCCTGCGATGGCCCGTCATTCACCAGAAATTCCATTCCGACTCCGAGAATGCCTATGTTATCGGTTGCTTCCACCACAATCTCTGCCGACAAGTCAGTTTCAAGCATGACTTTCACCGGATGATGCAAAACCACTGGCGCTTCCAGATCTTCGCCGAGCTTGAACTCAAAATACTCTTCGGGCACTGCTCCCGGCAAAAAGAACGTCCGGTTGGTTACATCAACCACCCGTAAATAATATTGATACGTGCCTTCAGTGAGTCCATCCAGGACGGCCATAAACAAAGCTTGCTCAGGCGAATAAACAAGCTGTAGCGTATCGGCAGTAGTAAAATCGTCATCCGAGTAAACTAACGCAACCGAAGAACTGTCAATTTCAGAATCTGTTTTTATTTCTGCCTCAATGACAATTGGCGCAGCAACCTCCATATCGCCCACGGGAACATGAAGAATACTGGTAAACACCCAGCCCATATCAGCAAACATGGCCAGCGTCAGCGGGCCGGGATCATGCACCGCCTCGGCCCGATCAAAGAACGGGGTCATCAGGGAATTGGTGTCGCCAACATCGTAAGTGGATTCGTGCAAATGGTAAATACTGGATCCCTCGTCAAATGTTGCTGGCGCATACAAGCGGGGGTAGCTGTCGTTGTTGCTGACGAATCTGGCGGCCTCGCTTTTAAAATACAGATTATTGGATCGAAACTGCTGCAGAAGTGACGCTGATGGGTTTGAAAATAGTGTTGTATCAACCAGCTGGCTTCCCAGTCCGGTCGTCACAAACTCATCAAAAATTCCAGGGTATGGTAAAATATCGCCATAAGTTCCCAGTCCATCCTGCTCATAAAAAAAACCTGTAAATCCCAATCCATGAGCTATTTCATGTAAAACAACCGAAACAAAATCGTATTTACCCGTAGGTGTCTGCCCATCAACGCCAAAATACCAATCATCATTATCGCTGTTAAACTGGGCAATCATGTCGGGGTACGAGTCGTCCGTTATCTCCTGGCCTTGAAGCTTTTCAACCAAAGCCACCGGATAGTAGCGGTCTTTCAGAGGGGCTGCCTCAAAATTCTCAAAAAAAGACGATGGCCCGCAACTTCCCAGCACTCCTTCATCCAGTTCAGTCCATCGGGCCGTCATGTAAATGGGAATTGGCGATGCGATTAAATGTTCCCAAATTTCCACAGCATACTGAAATGCGGTCTTGGGTTCCGCTTGAAAACCAATATAGTTCACGATGATGGTGGACTTCTTTTGTTGTGTCGATTTCAGCCGTTTCAAAAATTCATCAGGTGCATCAATAAAACTCTCATGGTTTTCATCTGATCCGTAACAAATAGGCGCTGGAAACGTCACCCCCTCTTTCCGCCACTTTTGCTGTGCAAAAGCTGAAAAAGCCAGCACAGTCACCAACGCTGCCAGTAATATCCGCTTCATGATTTAATCTTCAATTTTCGAATTCAAAAGTAAAAGAAATCTTGTCTTATTTTTGTTAATTTGTACTTCTCGTTTATAGTTTTAACAAACCAAGCATGAAAAATTTGCATACCCTTCTCATTTTATTCTGTTTATTCTTTTTTGTCAGTTCGGCGAAAGCTCAAAAACATTCGTTTGATGAGGCATACCGTCCGCAATTTCATTTTACCCCCGCCGAAAACTGGATGAATGATCCCAATGGGTTGATCTTTTTTGAGGGCGAATACCACTTGTTTTACCAGCACAATCCCTTCGACACCGAATGGGGTTTTATGCACTGGGGACATGCTGTCAGCACCGACCTGGTTCACTGGGAGCATTTGCCGATCGCCATTTATCCGGATAATGATTCAAAAGATAAGGATTTTGCGACGGCCTATTCAGGCTCTGCCATCATCGACGAAAACAACTTGCTGGGGCTTCAACAAGGCGACACCAAAACCATGCTGGCTTTTTACACCAGCAAGGACAATGGCCAGCGAATTGCCTACAGCACCGACAAAGGCAGAAGCTGGACAAAATTCACGGACAATCCCGTCATTCCGTTTGACGAACAGGACGATGCCCGCGATCCCAAAGTCTTTTGGCACCAGGAAAGCCAAAAATACATTCTGGTTCTTTGGCGAATGCCCGATGGCGAAAAAAGCAAGCAAGGTTTCTCCATTTATTCTTCTGAAAATTTAACCGACTGGAATTTTGAAAGTCACCTGGCTGGCTTCTTTGAATGTCCCGATTTGGTGAAACTACCCGTAAATCGCCGATCGGATGATAGCCGCTGGGTTATTTTTGATGGTGATGGATCGTATATCATTGGGGATTTTGACGGTAAACAATTCACCCCTGAAACACCAAAAACACAAGGCGATTTTGGCAAGAATTTCTATGCCACTCAAACCTTCAACCATATTCCTGCTGAAGACGGGCGGGTCATCCAGCTAGCCTGGATGCGGGGCGGCGAATACCCGGGTATGCCGTTCAACGGACAAATGACGTTCCCCACCGAGCTGTCCCTGAAAACCTACCTCGAAGGCATTCGGCTGATCCGCACGCCAGTCAAAGAAATTGAGCTGCTCCACGAAAAAGGGCAAAGTTGGGAAGATGAAAACCTGATTCCGGGATTGGATAAGAACCTGACCAAAAAGGTGAAGGGCGACTGCCTGCACATCAAAGGAACCTTTCATTTGAAAACCGTCAACAGCTTTGGCTTTGTCGTTCGAAACTCAAAAAAAGCCGCTGGAATTGAAATCCGGTACGATGCCACCAAACAAATTTTATCCTGCCTGGGGCAAGGGGTGGTGCTCGCGCCCGAAGATGGAAAAATTCAGCTGGAAATTCTGCTCGACCGCACATCCATTGAAATCTTTGGCAACGGTGGCAAAGCGGTTCTAAGCTCCTGTTTTACGGCTGAACCAGATGCCAACGAACTTGTTTTATACAATACCGGAGGGGAACTGCTGGTTGAAAAACTAGACATTCACCCCATAAAATCGATGTACATCAATGATTGATAGCTGAAACCAAAAAATATGAAAGGGGAGTGCAAATTCATGCTTTCCCCTTTTTTATTCGTATTGAATCCGCTACCTTCAAGAAAAAATTTAACGCAATGGCTAAAAAGAAAAACTGGAAGAAAAAATCAAAAAATCTTTCCAACTTCAATAAACCCCAACTCAAAAAAGCAATCCTCGATATTTTTTACGGCGACCAGCAAAAAACCTACAACTACAAACAATTGGGTAGTCTTTTGGGGGTGAACGACCCGGAAACCAAAAAACTCATCAATGTCGTGCTCGATGAGCTGGCCGAAAACGATAATCTGGAACAGATTCAGCGTGGCAAGTTCAAGCTTAAATCACGCGGAGGCTATGTTTGCGGACAAGTTGAGCTTCAGCGGCAAGGCTTTGCCTACGTCCACTCCGAAGAAGTTGACCAACCGGTGCTGGTTTCGCAACGCAACCTGAACCATGCCATGGAAGGCGACAAAGTAAGGGTTTACCTTTACGCCCGACGTAAAAAACACCAACTGGAAGGCGAGGTTTCTGAAATTATTGAACGGGCAAAATCAACCTTCGTCGGAACAATTGAACGATCAAAGAACTTTGCTTTCCTGATCCCGGTTGGGAAAGTGGGCTTCGACATGTTCATTCCAAATGAAAAACTGAACGGCGCCAAAGATGGCCAAAAAGCCATTGGAAAAATTACCGAGTGGCCGCAAAAAGCGAAAAATCCGTTTGGCGAAATCGTTGAAGTGCTGGGTGATGCCGGCCAACACGAAACGGAAATGCATGCCATTCTCGCCGAATTTGACCTGCCGCTTCGTTTTCCTGAAAACGTGCTGAATGCCGCTGAGAAAATTCCACTGGATATTCCAGAAGAAGAAATCAAGACCCGCCGCGACCTGCGCGATACCACAACCTTCACCATCGACCCGCACGACGCCAAAGATTTTGATGATGCGCTTTCGCTGCGCAAACTCGACAATGGCCTGTGGGAAGTTGGCATTCACATTGCTGATGTGAGCCATTACATTCGTCCCAACACCATTCTGGATGATGAGGCCTACTCGCGCGCTACGTCGGTTTACCTGGTCGACCGTGTGGTGCCGATGTTGCCCGAACGACTATCCAATGGCGTATGCTCGCTTCGCCCTAATGAAGACAAGCTTTGCTATTCCGCTATTTTCCATCTCGATGACAATGCTGACGTGAGCAACGAATGGTTTGGCCGAACCATCATCAACTCCAACCGGCGATTTACATACGAAGAAGCACAGGAAATTATTGAAACAGGCCAAGGCGATTTGAAAGATGAAGTACTCACTTTGCAACAACTGGCCGTTAAACTTCGGAACCAGCGTTTCAAGGAAGGTTCGCTGGCATTTGACCGGGTGGAAGTGAAATTTGAAATTGAAGAAAAAACAGGCAAACCGCTGTCGGTGTATTTCAAGGAAGCCAAGGAAAGCAATAAGCTGGTGGAAGAATTCATGCTGCTGGCCAACAAAAAAGTGGCTGAATTTATTGGAAAGACCAAAGGAAAGAAACAAGCGAAAACCTTTGTTTACCGGATTCATGATAAGCCCGATCCGGAGAAGTTGGAGAATTTCAACCATTTCATCCAGAAGTTTGGCTATGGTATTCAAACAACCAGTGCCAGCGCCATTTCCAAATCGATGAATAAACTGATGGACAATGTGAAAGGTAAGAACGAGCAAAACGTGATTGAAACTCTGGCGATCCGGTCGATGGCCAAGGCGGTGTATTCCACCCGCAACATCGGGCATTACGGGCTCGGCTTCCAGTTTTACTCACACTTTACCTCGCCCATTCGCCGTTATCCCGACATTATGGTTCACCGCTTGCTGGATCGTTACCTCGATGATGGACGATCGGCCAATGCACAAAAATACGAAGACATGTGCCACCATTCGTCCGAAATGGAATCCCGGGCGTCCAGTGCTGAGCGGTCATCAATTAAGTACAAGCAGGTGGAATTCATGAAAGATAAAATCGGTGAAATTTTCCCCGGAGTCATCTCAGGAATAACCGATTGGGGAATTTACGTTGAGCTTGAAAACAAATGCGAAGGCATGGTCCCCATCCGCGAGTTGGGCGATGATTTTTACATCTTCGACGAAAAGAATTATTGCCTGGTAGGAAAACACAGTAATAAAAAGTACCAACTGGGAGAAAATGTCACAGTCGAAATAATGAGAGCCAACCTCGAACGCAAACAGCTTGATTTTAAACTTGTTGAAGATTAGATTTTTTTTCAGTCAAAAAACAAACCCCAATTATTCGAAAAATTGAATATCTTTAGCCCTGTCAAAAAAAAATAGAAGCACAATGGTAATGAATATTCAGAACGGCGCGAATAAGCGAGATGCCAACCGCGAAAATATTTTAAAGATTGCTCAGGAAATCTTCAGCAAATACGGTTATAAAAAAACAACGCTCGACGATATCGCCAACGCTGTTCGCAAAGGAAAAAGTTCATTGTACTACTATTTCGATAGCAAAGAAGATCTTTTTCAGGCTGTGATCATGAAAGAAGTGGATGTTTTGCGCCGCGAACTGGAAAAAGTGGTTCTTCGGAATACCGACCCGGTTGAGAAACTTCGCGAATACATTCTTACCAAACTAACCACTTACCGTGGACTGGCCAACTTTTACCATGCACTTGAGAACGATGTAACCGCCATCGAGTTCATCGACAACATTAAAGACAAATACGACCAGGAAGAAATCCGGATGATCAAGCGGATTTTGATTGAAGGTGTCCGGAAAAATGAGTTCGAGATTTACGATTTTACCCTGGCGGCCATTGGAATTACAACAGCCATTAAAGGATTGGAAATGCCCATGTCGGCCGGTAATTACGGCGCGGTCAACCTCGAAAAAGGCGTGGATAATATTCTGAAGATTCTTTGCTACGGAATCATGAAGCGTTAAGTCAAATCGGAGGAAATACTGCGAACCGGGTACCAGGCTGCGAAAAAGCCAATGCAAAGAACAATCAGAAAAGTTGCAGACACATCAATCAGCTGCAAATCGACCGGATAGGCCGACAAGGCAAATGAGCCGTCTCCAGGTAGTTTCAGAAGTTCGAAACGAGTTTGCGCCCACACCAGCACAACCCCCAGAATTAACCCGCCAATCGCGCCGGAAAAGGAAACCAGCCAGCCTTGGAAAAGAAAGATTTGCCGAATAAGTTTTCTATTG
>JAGXIR010000179.1 GCA_024635605.1 Sunxiuqinia sp. | reverse complement strand
TTGAGTCATGACTACCGTTTGAAAGCGGACGGAAACGATTTTGTTTATGGCTTGCCTGAAATCAACAGGGAAGTGATCCGCACATCGAATCGCATTGCCAACCCGGGCTGTTTTGCTACAGGAATCCAATTGGCGGTGCTGCCATTGGCTGCCGCCGGCGTGCTAAAAAATGAATTGCATGTGCATGCCATCACTGGCTCTACCGGAGCCGGACAGGCACCAAGCAAAACTTCGCACTTTAGCTGGCGAAACAGTAATGTGTCGGTGTATAAAGCATTTCAGCACCAACATTTGGGCGAAATCAGGCAAAGCTTTAAGCAATTGCAGAATTCGTTTGACTTCGACATTAATTTTGTACCGGTGCGCGGAAACCATACCCGGGGTATTTTTGCATCGGTTTATACTGATTTTGAAGGAACTGCCGAAGAAGCGGTTCAACTGTACGAAGACTATTATTCCAGCCATCCGTTTGTGTTTGTTACCCGCGAAAACCCGGACGTAAAGCAGGTGGTGAATACCAATAAAGGGGTTCTTTATGTGGAGAAACATGGCAGCAAATTGTTGATTTTGAGCGTAACGGATAACCTGCTGAAAGGCGCTTCGGGGCAAGCAGTACAAAATATGAACCTGATGTTTGGCCTGGATGAAAAGTCAGGATTGAATTTAAAACCGGTATCATTCTAAAAAGACTATGAAATTATTCGACGTATATCCATTGTTTGACATTACTCCGGTAAAAGCCGGGGGGTGTTATGTATGGGACGATGCCGGAACCCGTTACCTGGATTTGTATGGTGGGCATGCGGTAATTTCAGTCGGGCATAGCCATCCGGTTTATATCAGTAAGATTAGCGAGCAGTTGCAGCAGATTGGCTTTTACAGTAATTCGGTGAAGATTCCGCAGCAACAGGAACTGGCCAACAAACTGGGGCAACTTTCAGGTTTTGATGCTTATCAGTTGTTTTTGTGCAATTCAGGCGCCGAAGCCAATGAAAATGCCCTAAAACTGGCTTCGTTTGCCACCGGACGAAAAAAAGTAATCAGCTTCAAAAAAGGCTTTCACGGGCGGACATCTGCTGTGGTTTCAGTGACCGACAATCCTAAGATTATCGCACCGCTTAACGAAACCGACAATGCGGTGATTCTGCCGCTAAACGACATTAAAACTGTTGAGAATAATCTCAAAAAGCGCGATGTTGCCGCGGTGATTGTAGAAGGCATTCAGGGAATTGGTGGTATTCATGTGCCCGATCCTGATTTTCTGGAGCAATTAAGCCAGTTGTGCAAG
Organism: Sunxiuqinia sp.; assembly: GCA_024635605.1. Taxonomy (GTDB): domain Bacteria; phylum Bacteroidota; class Bacteroidia; order Bacteroidales; family Prolixibacteraceae; genus Sunxiuqinia. The sequence goes on along the minus strand of JAGXIR010000179.1, from coordinate 6,409 downwards.
CAGTATGGTTCTTTGCTTGTATTGGATGAAATTCAATCGGGTTATGGGCGAAGCGGCAAGTTTTTTGCGTTTCAACACACCAAAATTCAGCCCGACATGATTACCATGGCCAAAGGAATGGGCAATGGATTCCCGATTGGTGGGGTTCTAATTAATCCGGACTTGAAGCCCTGGCACGGGATGTTGGGAACCACCTTTGGCGGAAACTACCTGGCTTGTGCAGCAGGAATTGCAGTGTTAGACATTATGGAACAGGAAAAGCTGGTTGCCAATGCGAAAAAAACAGGAAATTTTCTTCTTGAAAAACTCTCAGGGCTCAGCGGTGTTAAAGAAGTACGGGGCCAGGGTTTGATGATTGGAATTGAGTTTGAAGAAGCGGTGAAGCCCATTCGTCAAAAACTGTTGTTTGAAGAGAAAATATTTACCGGAGTATCCGGTGCCCATATCATTCGTCTGCTGCCTCCTTTGTCGCTGACGATGGACCAGGCAACTTATTTTATCGAAAAATTTGAAAAAGTATTGAGTGAGTTACGTGTTCATTCAAACGAAATAGACTAAACATGAAAGTTGGAAAAATTACCATCATAGGAGCCGGAAATATGGGTGGAGCCATTGTCAATGGCCTGCTGAAATCGGGTTACGTAGAGCCTGCGTCCATAACCATTGCCGATCCCCGTAAAAATGTTTTGGAGGGATTTGAAGCCAAGGGAGTCAATACGTTTCAGGACAATTTGGAAGCCGTTAAAACAGCCAGCTTGGTTATCTTGGCGGTAAAGCCGTACCATGTTGAAAAAGTAATTGACCAGATAAAACCAGCTTTGACGCTGGACAAGATTATTGTGTCCATTGCTGCCGGTGTGTCATTGGGTGATTTGGACAAGCTGATTGGTGACAAATCCATCATCTTCCGGGTGATGCCTAATACAGCGATTTCCTTACAGGAATCGATGACCTGTATTTCCGGTAATAGCCAATCTGATGCACACTTGGAAACCGTAAAAACGCTGTTCGATCAATTGGGAAAAACGGTGGTTATTCAGGAAGAATTGATGGCGGCGGCCACTGTTTTAGCATCGTGCGGAACCGCGTTTGCCCTGCGCTATGTTCGTGCGGCCATGCAAGGAGGAGTTGAAATGGGTTTTGGTGCTGAAATGGCCCAGTTCATTACTGCGCAAACCGTGAAGGGAGCTGTACAGCTGATTATGAACACAGGCCATCATCCAGAGCGGGAGATTGACAAAGTAACCACCCCCAGGGGAATCACCATTACGGGGATTAACGAGATGGAACACAAAGGGTTTAGCTCGTCGGTTATTCAGGGCCTTATTGCTTCGTTCAATAAAATTGAGCGTGGCTAGAAACGGAAAACATGAGTTTCAATTATAAAAAAATTACCATAAAAGTAGGTAGTAACGTTCTAACTAAGTCTGATGGGACATTGAATGTTGCCCGAATGGAGCATTTGGTCGACCAGATTGCCAGCTTGTATAAGCGAGGCGTTGAAGTGATCCTGGTATCGTCGGGAGCAGTTGCTGCCGGACGCAGTGAGGTGAAGCTGACCAAAAAGCTGGACACGGTTTCATCACGTCAGTTGTGGTCTGCTGTTGGACAGGTGAAAATGATCAACCAATACGCAGGGTTCTTCAGCAAACACGGCATTACCTGTGCCCAGGTGCTAACCACGAAAGATAATTTTGGTGAACGCAATCATTACCTGAACATGAAGAATTGCTTCACCACTTTACTCGGGAATGGGGTGGTGCCGATTGTGAATGAGAATGACACCATTTCGGTGAGCGAGCTGATGTTTACCGACAACGATGAGCTGTCGGGTCTGATCGCTTCGATGCAAAATTCGGATGCGCTGATCATTCTCAGCAATATCGACGGGATTTACGATGGCGACCCGAGCTTGCCGGAGTCGAAGATCATTGAGGAGATTCAGCTGAAAGACCGTGACTGGATGGACAAGATTTTGCCACAGAAGTCAGGGTTTGGGCGGGGCGGCATGCTCACCAAAAGCTCGATCGCACGGAAAGTAGCGAAAGAAGGTATTGCGGTTCACATTGCCAACGGCTTGCGCGATGAAGTGCTGACTGATATCTTGAGCAAAGACCATAAGGTGACGCATACGTACTTCAAAGCTGAAAAGCGGAAGTCGTCCAATGTGAAAAAGTGGATCGCTTACTCGCACAGTTTTGCCAAAGGTGAGTTGATTATTAACCGGGGAGCTAAAGATGCGCTTTATTCAGCTAAGGCTACCAGTTTGTTGCCCATTGGCGTAACCGAGGTGCGAGGGCTGTTTAAACGCGGCGACATTGTGAAAATTATTGATGAAAAAGGCCGGCTGGTGGGCTGGGGTAAATCGCAGTATTCGGCTGAAAAAGTGAAGGTCGAAGGTGAATCACCCAAACAAAAGCCAGTCGTGCATTACGATTATTTATATTTAAGTGAAGATTAAAACATGAATGATAAAGGCTCAGGATAGTTATTTATACCCTTTCTATAACAACCCCCTTTTTTGTTGACTTCAATAGTCAAAATATTCTGAGCTTGTCCCCTTCCTCCCCCAGGGAAGGGGACTTTTAATAACATAAAAGAAAGTGCCATGGAGGTTAAAAAGCAATTGGAATTAACATTGAAAGCCAGCAGGAGCTTAGCCTTGCTGAGTGAAGACAAGATCAACGAAATTTTAAATGATCTTGCCGATGCTGCGTTGGTGCATACCGAGGCAGTATTGGTTGAAAACCAAAAGGACTTGAGCCGGATGGATCCGGCGGATCCGAAGTTTGATCGTTTAAAGCTCACTTCGGAACGGATCGAAGGAATTGCTGCCGACATCCGGAATGTGGCCTCCTTGCCTTCGCCGCTTGGACGGGTATTAAGCGAAACCACCCGCCCAAACGGAATGCGTATCAAAAAGATTTCCGTCGCCTTTGGGGTGATTGGAATTATTTACGAAGCGCGCCCTAATGTTACGTTCGATGTGTTCTCTTTGTGCCTGAAATCGGGGAATGCCTGTGTTTTGAAAGGCGGAAGCGATGCCATTGATTCGAACGCAGCCATTGTGAAGGTGATTCATTCTGTGCTGGAAAAACACGGAGTTGATCACAATATTCTGACGCTTTTGCCTGCAGATCGTGCGGCAACGGCTGAGATTTTGAATGCCCGTGGCTATGTCGATTTGCTTATTCCACGGGGATCGCAGGGATTGATCGATTATGTTAGGGAAAATGCGACGATCCCGGTCATTGAAACTGGAGCGGGAATTTGCCATACTTATTTTGATGAGTATGGCGATGCCGACAAGGGACAGGCAATTGTAGAGAACGCCAAAACCCGTCGCCCCAGCGTTTGCAATGCCTTGGACTGTTTGGTATTGCATGAAAGCCGTCTGGTTGATTTACCGCAACTTTGTGCCGATCTGTCTCAAAGTAAGGTCGTGATTTATGCGGACGACAAAGCGTATGCTGCCCTTGATGGGCATTATCCTTCAGCATTACTGGAGCAAGCCACGGCAGAATCCTTTGGTACCGAATTCTTAGGATATCGCATGTCTGTTAAAACTGTCCCCAGTTTTAACGATGCGCTGGATCATATTGCAGCCTACAGCTCAAAACATAGCGAAGCAATCATTTCAGAAAATGAGGAGCGACTCGATTTATTCCGAAAAATGGTGGATGCTTCCTCGGTTTACTGCAATGTGTCGACTGCTTTTACCGATGGCGCGCAGTTTGGATTGGGGGCAGAAATCGGTATTTCAACCCAAAAACTGCATGCCCGAGGGCCGATGGCTTTGGAAGAATTGACGAGCTACAAATACCTGATTGATGGAGATGGGCAAGTCAGGCCAAAGTAGACTGGCGTGAGGGAAGTTATTTTGAACTTGTTTCGGAATCTCCTGACTGGAAATGGCTACACAGAAGGATCCTGAAATAAATTCAGGATGACGGATCTCGTTTGTGGGATTCAATACTTGGAATTTGGAATTTAAAACTTGGAATTTAGTCTAATTATGAAGCACTTTACATCAGTACACGACTTGGATAACCTGGATGAGGCGTTGAAACTCGCCCTGCAACTAAAAAAGGATCCATATCAATTTCAGGCCCTGGGAAGAAATAAAACTTTGCTGTTGGTTTTTTTCAATTCGAGCCTGCGCACGCGGCTAAGTACCCAGAAAGCAGGCATTAACCTGGGAATGAATGTGATTGTTTTCGACATTAACGAAGGCGGCTGGAAGCTGGAAACCGAACTTGGCGTGGTGATGGATGGTGATAAACCCGAGCACATTCGCGAGGCGGTGCCCGTAATTGGCAAATATTGCGACATCATTGGGGTGCGTTCGTTCGCGAAGTTTGAAAACAGGGAAGACGACTATCAGGAGAAGATTATCCAGCAGTTTGTTGACTACGCCGGAGTGCCAGTGGTGAGTATGGAAGCCGCCACACGCCATCCGCTGCAGTCGTTTGCTGATCACTTGACAATTGAAGAACACAAAACCAAGGCGCGCCCCAAAGTGGTGATGACCTGGGCACCACACCCACGGGCTTTGCCTCAGGCAGTACCGAATTCGTTTGTGGAGTGGATGCGCCAAACCGATTACGAATTGGTGGTCACACATCCGGAAGGCTACGAACTTGCGCCGGAATTTATGGGCGACCTGAAACCAGAGTATGACCAGATGAAGGCTTTTGAAGGGGCTGATTTTATTTACGCTAAAAGCTGGGCATCGTACAGCGAATATGGTCAGGTTTTATCGAAAGATCGCAATTGGACGGTTTCCGATCGGCAAATGGCGGTTACCAACAATGCTAAGTTTATGCACTGTCTGCCGGTACGCCGGAACATGATTGTGAGCGATTCGGTGATTGACGGACCCAATTCAATTGTGGTTCCCGAAGCCGAAAACCGGCTGTTCTCAGCGCAGGCAGTGCTGAAGATGATGTTGGATCAAATGAAATAACAATCCTTTTGGAGCGAGTCATCCCGAACTTGTTTCGGGATCTCTCCGGGCAAGCAACACAGATCCTGAGACAAGTTAAGGATAACAAAATCAAACTCGATACTAAAAAGATGCAAAAACTCACCATCGTTAAAGTTGGCGGAAAAGTCGTTGAAGAACGTGATTCCCTTCAAGATTTGTTGAACCGGTTTTCTCAATTGGAAGGACTAAAGGTGCTGGTGCATGGTGGTGGCCGCTCGGCAACAGCTATGGCCGAGCGCCTCGGTTTGGAAACCAAAATGGTGGACGGACGACGCATTACCGATCAGGGTATGCTGGAAGTGGTGACGATGGTTTATGGTGGATTGGTCAACAAAAATATTGTGGCACAACTGCAGGCCAGCAGGATTAATGCCATTGGCCTGACCGGTGCCGACCTGAACTACATGCAGGCGGTAAAAAGGCCGGTAAAAGACATCGATTATGGCTTTGTGGGCGATGTGGTGTCGGTGCATGTGGATGAACTGAAACTGCTGGTTGAAAAAGGCGTTGTACCGGTGCTGGCACCGCTCACCCATGATAAAAACGGGCAACTGCTCAACACCAATGCCGACACGATTGCGGCCGAAGCAGCCATTGGGTTTAGCAAGTATTTTGAGGTGGAGCTGGTGTATTGCTTCGAAAAGCCAGGCGTGCTCGAAAATGCCGATGATGATCGCTCGGTCATCCAGTCGCTAAATCATACCGGATTTAAGGCTTTGCAGACATCGGGTGCCATTCATGCGGGTATGATTCCCAAACTGGATAACAGCTTCAATGCGATATCGAAGGGTGTAAGTCAAGTTCGAATCACGAACATTCCCGGATTGCAAAAGGGAGGGACGACTTTGCTGCCGGATTAACGCGGCGGGGTTGCTCCAATTGTTAAATTTAAAGAGACTGAGCCTTTTTTAAGGGGCTTCAACCGGGGTCAATCTTAAAATTTGGTTGGGACCACTGGTTAACACATACAGCGTGCCGTCTGGGGCAAATTTTAGTTCTCTTATACGTCCCATTCCTTTCAACAAAAGCTCCTGATCGGTAACTTTTTGCCCTTGGATGGTTAATCTTCGAATTTCCTGAAAAGCAAGAGCGCCAACCAAAAGATTGTCTTTCCATTTCGAAAACAAAGGGCTGGAGCAGAATTCAGCAGGGCAAACCGCAATGGAGGGAGTCCATTCGACAATGGGTTGTTCCATGCCTTCTTGGTGTGTTTTTTCGGTAATGATTGTTCCGTTGTAGTTAATCCCATAGGTAATGACAGGCCAGCCGTAATTGGCGCCTTTTTTCAGGATATTTAGTTCGTCTCCTCCTCTTGGACCATGTTCGGTAGCCCAGATTTCACCCGTAGTCGGATGTTGAGCAATACCTTGTACATTTCGGTTGCCAATGGTGTAAATTTGAGGAAGGGCCTCCTGATCATGG
>JAGXIR010000178.1 GCA_024635605.1 Sunxiuqinia sp. | reverse complement strand
CCGCCATCCGGCCGAAAAAGAAGGAAAGGCGCCCCACCTGGAATCGGGAGAAAGTCTGGAAGTTCCGTCGTATCGAAGATTCGCTTCCAATAGATACCGGTCTTTATAGTTATAACCTAATCGACCAAAGAATGACATCAATGCCCACTCCGTTTTTGTTCCATTGGCTTGCTGAACTGCCGGACTGCCGGCATCCAGTTCTCTTAGCATGTCACTTGGAAAATCTTTCCGATATCCCCTCAAATATTGATAAACATTGTCCTCAACGCTGTAACCGCCCTGTGCTGTAACCGTGTGCCCATCTCCAAGTTCGCGTTCAAAATTCAGGTAAGTGTATAAGTTTTTATATTCTGTTTGGTCATCCTGAACAATTAAGCCGGATCCCCCGACATCCAAATAAGTCATGAATTCATTGGTTCGGAAGTTATACAGAGGAACCAAGGGTCTAAAATCGTTGTATTTACTGAAGCTCAAGTTTATCGCAGCCTTCGTGTACCAGGTCAGTCCTTTCAACAATTGAACATCCAACCATCCTTGTGAGGAAATCACATAATCATCTGTATTCCGGTTGACATTATTATCGATAATGGCCATCGGGCTTTTGTTGTTGTACTCAAAGTCATACGCTTTAAAAGTGTATCGCCCACTTCCATCGGCCAGTTGGGGCGAATAAGTAGGAGCTTGCGACATAGCAGCCAGGAAGGTATCAGTAGCGCCTTGCCGGGGAGCCGATTTTATTCCCTTTTTAACTGAGAAATTTCCACCAAACTTGATGTTCTCATTAACCCGTGAACTCAGGTTAACGCGGATATTATACTTCTCATAATCAAATCCTTTCATAACCCCTTCCTGGTTCACATATCCCAGCGATACATTAAAAGTTGTTCCATTGCTTCCGCCACTAAAACTTAAGTTGTGAGTTTGAGTTGGAGCAGGACTAAACAAAAGGTCGAGCCAATCGGTGTTGGGATACAGATTTCGATCGGTGGCATTGCCATAGGCGTTGATAATATCATCGGTGTATAAACCCGAAGTCAGCCCTGAATTCAGCCTCGCTTCGTTAAACAATTCCATGTATTCCACCGAGTTGGTAATCAGGTCAAACAGTTTGGTGGGTGTGTGAATGGCATAATTTCCATTGTAATTCATGGTAATTTTCCCTTCCTGTCCCTTTTTGGTGGTAACCAGAATCACCCCGTTTGCTGCGCGGGCACCATAAATCGAGGCAGAAGCAGCATCTTTCAAAACAGAAATGCTTTCAATGTTATTGGGATTTAAATCGGCGAGGCTCCCCTGGACTCCATCAACCAAAACCAATGGATTTGATCCAGCGCTACTAAATGTTCCCGTCCCCCGAATTCGAATGGATACGCCTTCATTGCCAGGTTCACCCGAATTCTGGACAATCTGAACTCCTGGCATTTGTCCTTGCAGCATTGTTTCAACGTTCGTTACCGGTCGTCTTACCAAATCATCGCCACTTACAGATGCAACAGATCCTGTTAAATTTACTTTCTTCTGTGTACCGTAGCCAATCGCAACAACCTCTTCCAAACCAATTGTTTCATCCAGTAAAACAACCTCAAAACGGGATTGATTTCCAACAACAATCTCCTGTGCCTTCATTCCGACAAATGAAATCAGCAACGTTGCATCGGAAGGTACATTGGGTAGTGAAAAATTTCCCTCAAAGTCCGTGATTGTACCGATTGTTGTTCCTTGCACAACCACAGTCGCTCCAGGCACGGGTTCGCCCGAACTGCTGGTCACGGTTCCGGCCACTGTTCTTGCTTGTTGCACTGCGCCCAACCGACTATTAGCCCGAAGAATAACTTGCCGCCCAATAATTTCATAGTTTATGGCCTTATTTTCAAACACACGATCGAGCACTTCCTTGATCGAAGCGTTGGAAACATGAATCGAAGTCAGGCTATTCACATCAACCTCTTCATTATAGAAAAAACGGAATTGACTCTGATCTTCGATTTTTCGAAGAACATCCACAATTTTTTCATCCTTATACTCCAAACTTAGTTTCGTGTTCTGAGAGTAAAGATCGGCTGCAAAACTGCTTAAAACCGTCAGAATAATCATTGCCAATGTCAGTTTCATTCGCTTTAGATTTTGATACAGAAATGGCATCATGCCATCACAACATCGTTTTTTTTTCATAATTTTACAATTTGAAATGAGTAATTTGATTTAAGTCAAGTTATTCCAAAGGCAGGATCTCGTACATCCTGTCTTTGTTTTTCTATTAAGACTCTGCTTCTATTTTCAACGTTCTTTTCGTTTTGTCATAGGCATACTTTATTGGTTTCGTTTTATGAATGTATTCCATTACTTCGTCGAGCGATTCTTCAAAGACTTGTCCTGTAAACCGGATGGACGCGATGTCCTGATCCAAAACGATTCTTATATCAAAATGTCTTTCAAGTCTCTTAGCCAGATCTCCTAACGATTCATTTTCAAAGGCAATGACCCCATTTTTCCACGACGAGGCGATTTCCGGGTCGATTTGTTTGACGATCAAACCTTCCTCTTTCGACAAAGTCAGTTGCTGCCCGGGGAGAAGTATTTTTTCATCTATCCGATTTGAAAATTGAATTTCACCTTCCTTCAATGTCGTTTTGAACTGTAAATTATCATACGCACGCACGTTGAACGAGGTGCCCAGCACCCGGATGATGCCATATTTAGAGTTCACCGTAAATGGGGCGGCTCCTTTCTTCACCTCGAAAAACGCTTCCCCAACTATACTTACTTCCCGATGATTTTCATCAAAGTTTGTTGGAACCCGAAAGTTGGTTCCTGCATTAAGCCAAACTCTAGATCCATCGGCTAAAGTCATTTCTGTTTTTTCACCGTTCGGAACATGAATCTCATTGAATTGATGATTTAATGGGGCAAACAGTCGGCCACCGGAAACAAAAAATTGTTGACTAAGTACTCCTATTGAGAAGACGAGCGCAATGGCTGCTGCGTATTTCAGCAATCGCAAATGGCGTATTTTTCGTGAATGTTGGAGTTGCCTTTTAAACTGAACGAATGACTTTTCTATGACAAGACCATCGGCCTGCTGGTCATAGGAAGCCAAAGACCAGGCATTTTTTATTCGCTGATATTCGTTTTGAAGATGTTCGTCATTCTTAATTTTTTGCAGAATCTCCTTTTTCTGATCATCATTCAAGTTGCCAGAAATCAATGCGATTATTTGTTTTTCTAATTCCATCGTTGGGTGTTTTCAGGAATATAATCCACCAGCCCGGAAATACCCTTGCTCCGACAGAACATTATTTTTGAATTTATTTCAAAAAACTAATCAAACATGGTGAATCAGGAACGAAATCAGCGGAAGGTAATCTTTCAACGACACTTTAAAGGCTTTGATTGCTTTGGTGATATGGCCTTCCACCGTTTTAGGCGAAATGTTCAGTTCCTCTGCTATTTTAATATTTTTATGATGCTGAAAACGGCTCAATTCGAACACGAGTTTACAATGGGGAGGCAGGGCAGCCAAGGTCTCCTGAATGATTTGTTCGATCTCGGAAAACAAAATTCTTGACGTAGCCAGTTTATCGAGTGCTCCAGCCTGAAGTTCAAGCTCAAATTCGCTCAGCTCTGTCGACAGAAAAATGGTCTGCCGGTATCTCTGATCACGAAGCTTTTTCAAGCTGTTATTTTTAGCAACAGTGTACAGGTAAGCATTCAAATTAGTGCCACTCTGCAATTTCGACTTTTTCTCCCAAAGCGTAAGAAAAGTATCCTGAAGAATATTTTCAACAAGATCCTTGTTCGGAATGTACTCAGAAACAAAATAGAACAACCGCGAATAAAAATGATTATAAACAACCTTAAACGATGCTTCATCTCCATCTTCCAGTAATTCCAAAAGCTGTTTGTTGTTTCGTATCATTATAGTTGCACAATTCATTTGAGTGGAAACAAAATTAGAAAATAACGAGGAACAACAAACCTTTGTACTTTAAAACAACGTAGATACTTGATCTTAAAATCCTTTTGTTTCAACCTCACAATGACAAAACCGATCAGATTGGTGCAGCAGCCTCGGGTAATTCAGTTTCGTCCTTCGCACTGCCAATGTGTTTCAGTACAATTGACTCTGTCCAAAGCAACACACAGCCAATACCGCAATGGAACCTGACTTGGGTTTGACTTTTCGCACCAAATACATACCGTGGAAATTTGGTATTAGTGCGGTAAAATTACAATTCAAATTGAACTAAAAAACAGCCAGATTTTAAAGAATTTAAATCATCTTGATGATAAAGATAAATTGGAGCTTTTCTATGAATTGAGGAAATCCATATAACGATTTTTTTGGAAGAGAAGATGGCTTACATCCACAACAACCTGGTAAAGGTGTAATTGATGGGGAATCAGGAAGACTACTTGCACAGTTCGGCAAGGGATTATGCGGGTGAAAAAGGGCTGGTCAACATTGAACTGGTACGACAAAGGCAGTCGCTTTAATGGGATTGCAAATCCCAGACTACAAGGTCAGGATTGACCAGCCACATTGCACAACATCAGCACAAATCCGAAAGAGCAGGGTGTTTGGTTGCTGTGATTTGGATTTGATTCGCTATTTCGGAAGGGATGAAAGCAGAATTTAAGAGGCAACAATGCATAAAAAGACAGATTAAGTCACGATATTTAGCACCAAATCATTCAACTAACAAATAACTTATCATGCGTCGATCGATTTTTTCTTTCACCTTAACGCTTTTTCTGCTGGCACAACTCCTCTTTTCCTGTTCAAGAACACAACCGGAAAACTGGACCCATTTTCGCGGAACGAATTTGAATGGCTTATCGGATTCGGAAAATGTACCCATTCGGTGGAGTGAAACAGAAAATATTGCCTGGAAAGTGCCGATAAAAGGAGTGGGCTGGTCGTCGCCAGTAATTTTTGGAACCCAGGTTTGGATAACGACTGCTGAGCGCGATGGAGAATGGTTTTCTGCGGTTTGCCTTGATTTTGAAACTGGAGAAATGATTCGGGAACTGGAGCTGTACCGACCCGACGAGGTGCAGCGGATGCACGCCACCAACAGTTATGCCACCCCAACTCCAAGCATTGAAGAAAATTTTGTATACGTGCATTATGGCACCTATGGTACGGCCTGTATCGATACCCGAAATTTTGAAGTCGTCTGGAGCCGCACTGATTTAAATTGTGAGCATCTGCAAGGCGCAGCTTCATCAACCATCTTATATAAGGATTTTCTCATTGTTCATCTGGAAGGAACGGACGTGCAGGATATCTACGCCCTGAACAAGCGCACCGGCGAAATAGTTTGGCAGGTGGGAACACCGGATCAGGAAGCTTACGACGAAGTCGCTCCAGTATTTCGGAAGTCTTATCAAACACCGCTTATTATTCAGGTTGATGGCGAGGATCAGCTAATCACTAACCGATCACTGTATGCCATTTCGTACAATCCCAAAACCGGAGAGGAAAACTGGCGTATTTTTTATGGCGAAGATTCAGCTGTTAGCATGCCGCTGTATTATAAGGGTCTGGTGCTGGTGAATTCTGGCTGGGTGCTGTCACAGGGAGCTCCTTATTTTGCGCAGTTGTTGGCTGTCGATCCAAAAGGGAAGGGCAATGTAACCGATACGCACATTGTTTGGCAAACCGATGAGCATGTGCCACAAACATCTACTCCGGTGATTGTGGACAGCCTGCTGTTTATGATCGAAGAACGCGGAATGCTGACCTGCTTGAATCCGGCTACTGGACAGGCTTACTGGGAAGAGACGCTAAAAGGTCATTTTAATATTTCACCCATTTTTGCTGCCGGAAATATTTACTTTACGAATACGAAGGGCGAAACAACCGTGATTAAAGCGGCCCCTGCTTTTGAATTGGTCGCCGAAAATCAACTGGACGGTACTTTTAAAGCGACTCCGGCGATTCTTCGAAATGCCATCCTGCAACGTAGCGATGATTTTCTTTATAAAATTGCCGTTTCGGAAGAAAAATAATTTCAAGCAGATTCAAAAAGAAATCAGTGCCCTTGACCTGCCATAAAAGTTAAAACCCGACAAGTTGCCGGGTTTTAACTTTTCAATAATAAACTTGAGGCATAAAAGTAATGAATTCTGAGACTACTCCTATTTAGACCAGCTCCACCGTTACATTTTTCAGAAAACGTTCCTCCAGCAACCGCACAATCCGCTTCACCACAAACTTGCGAATTTCCAATTCCATCGGTTGATCCGGATCCTGATGCGCCCAGTTGATACGGGTTCCAACAAGAATGTGAATGATGTCGTGCTCCAGCAACAGCTTCACCACCTCTTCGGGCGGACTACTGCCCAAACGGGTTTCGCCGGTGTAGGTTTCCAATATTTCCTCCACCTTTCCCATCGTCAAAACGCCTTCAGTCACCATTTCAAAACCCTGCATTTTAGCAGCTGGCGGAATGGCCGCTTCGGCATAACCAAAACGATGCTGAATATTGACTTCCAGATTAAGCTCGCGGGCAATAATCTCGGCCGTTGTACCACCACAAATGATTTTCTTTCCCGGAAATTCCGTTACCCGCTTCACAAAGTCGGTATCTTTAATTTTATAGAATGGCGGGCCGGTAATCAGCATGAACTCGCGCGGCTGACGAAAATGAACCACACCACAACTGGTGTCGTCTTTCATTTCGAACGCATCGTTCATTGCTGCCTGATTTAAAATTTTACGAGCCAGCCGGGTAGCTGAAACTTCCATTTCACGCGCAATTTGCCCTTGAGCAAACTGCTTTACCTGCTCGAGCCCCCAGCCCATCGGATAGCGTTTTCCCCCTAGTCCACTTTGTACAACGCCATCGGTCATAAACAGAATCCGGTCGCCTTTAATTGGCTTAAACTCCCGGATCCGGAGAATTTTGCCCACATTCTCCGCCCCGCGAATATTCACCTCAATCTCGCGGGGAGCAAACAGCTCACCGTTTCGAAAAATCAAGGTTGGTGGGTTGTCGTAATTCACAATGCGGACCATCCCTCCCACTTCAATCTCAATAATGGTGAAGGTTGCGTAGCTTTCCTTGCCATCGCTGCTCCGAGGTAAGGCGCGCATAAACACGTTGGCTGCCACATCAGGCTGGGTATGCAACGAAGCGTAATTCAAAGCCATGGAGGCAGTTAAGGTAGCCAGCACATTCGCCTTGACTCCGTGCCCGATTCCATCGGACAAAACCAGGATCACCCGTCCCTCTTCCTTAATCCGGCGGGTATAAAAAACATCGCCGCAAACCACCTCGCCGTGGTGCAGTTTCTGCTGAATGTCGACATCAAAGTGGTAATCGGCCATCAGTTGTCGTCCTCCTCATACTTATACGATTGGATAATTGAGTTAAGCAGCTCCTCGGTTTGAGAAGCATTTTCGCCCAACAAAAAGGCGATTTTCTGCACCGTCTCCAGATTTTTCTTATTCACCCGCTGGGTGCGGCTGATAATCTCCTCGCGCACCAGCGATGGCGCCGACATATCGCGGATCAGTGCACCAACCACCCGGTTTTTATAAATGGTGATGACCGAAATATGCAGCAGCTTATTCTGTATTTTCAGGTCGCGTTCCAGCATGTTTTCACCCGAAGCCATTAACGACGCGAACATTTTAAACACCACTTCCGGAATCAGTTCCTGCAAATCGGCTCCCTGCAAACCGGGAATGGTTTCGTACAGCTCTTCCAATTCCTGCCCGAACAGCTTGGCAAAACCTTCGTTCGAGTCAATCACCTTAAAATCACTGTCAACAATGACAATGCCCGCCCTGATTTTATGCATCATGGCTGAAGCAATCACGGACGCCTCCTTGGCTTTTTCCAGCCGGCGCTCGGCTTTCTTGCGATCGGTAATGTCGATAATCGATCCAACAATGCCAATAATCTCCGACTCATCGTTCCGAATCACCGCTTTGTTGAAAATTACATCGTGAATGGAGCCATCCGACAAGCGAAACTTGGTTTCGTACGACTGGTCCCCGGGGCTATCAACCAGCTCCTGATCTCGCCGCGCATACATCTCGGCAATGTCCTGCGGCTGCACGTCAAACACGGTTTTTCCAATAATTTCTTCTTTTTTTAAGCCGATGAAATTCTCGTGCGCTTTGTTGGTGGCAATATAAATGCCGTTAATATTGCGGTAAAAAATCGGGATAGGCAATGCATCAATAATCTTCTGATGAAGATTCGGATTCTCAATCATATCCGAGTGAAAAGGCTGGTCGTCGTAGATCATGGCAATTGATTATTGGTGAATGATTGTTGGACATCAGCACATTAGTCATTTAATTGTCATTCGTAGTCATTGCTTGGCATTTCTGAAACTGCAAACTGCAACTGTAAACTGAGACTGTAAACTGAGACTGAACACTGATACTGCCAACTGCATTTGCTAAATTACAAATTTCACCCTTATTTCAACTCAATCTAAATTTTATCTTCCGGCGCATATTCCCGTCAAAACGTTCTTTCAATTCACTCTTTTGGGTGATATTTGCAAAAACCTTTTTTTAACACCATGCAAGTCAGTAAAATTTGTCAGTTTCTTGATGCAAGAATCATTTGTGGAGAAGAACATGCTTCGGCCAACATTGAACGGGGTTACAGTTCTGATTTAATGAGCGACGTACTTACGCTCGACACCGATCACCTGTTGCTAATTACCGGCATGTGCAATTTGCAGACCATCCGGACTTCGGAAATGGCTGATATCCGCTTCATTGTATTTGTTCGAAACAAAAAAGTGACCGACGAGATGCTTGCACTGGCTAAAGAAAACAACCTGTGCCTGCTCGAATCGCCTTTTACCTTGTTTAAAGCAAGCGGTATTTTGTACCAGGCTGGTTTGAAACCGGTTTATTAGTGAACGATGAATCTGGAATTCAACATAGAAGGAGGTAATTTTTCGCGCGCGGGGCACGCCTCCAGCGAGGTGAAAAAAATGCTGAAACAGCTTGGGATTGATGCCCGCTGCATTAAAAGTATCGTAATTGCTCTGTACGAAGGTGAAGTAAATGTGGTGGCCCACGCTTACGAAGGACGTATTTTGGTCAAAATGGAGCCGCACAAAATTACGACAGAAATCATGGATAAAGGGCCAGGGATTGCGGATATTGAGCTGGCCATGCAGGAAGGGTATTCCACAGCAAGCAAGGCTGTGCGGGAAATGGGATTTGGAGCCGGTATGGGACTGGCCAATATGAAAAAAAATACCGATGAGCTAACGATCGAATCGACCGTTGGCGAAGGGACAACAGTTAAAATGGTTAATTATTTTTAATGTCACCATCCAAAAGATATCATGCACTGACCATTGACGAGCAAAAATGCATTGGCTGTACGCACTGCATGAAGGTTTGTCCAACCGAAGCCATTCGGGTGAGCAATGGCCTGGCCGAAATCCGCGAGGATCGCTGCGTTGACTGTGGGCACTGCATGCGCGCCTGCCCGGTAAAAGCCATTTATGTGGAGCAGGATGACTTGAAAAAAATTCAAACGTTCAAATACCGGGTGGTTTTGTTTCCGGCCGTAATGATTGGCCAGTTTCCGGAGAAATATACCGAAGACCAGATTTATGCAGCCTTACTCAAAATTGGCTTCACCCATGTTTTTGAAGTCGAGCAACCTATTGGAATTCTAAAAAGCTCCATCAAGGACTATTGCCGGAAATCGCCCGCCAACCGTCCTCACATTTCAACGTTTTGCCCGGCCATCGTCCGGCTGATCCAAATCCGCTACCCTTCGCTGACCGAAAACCTGATCCGGCGTAAGGCTCCCCACGATTTGGGAGCTCACTTCGCCATCAGCGAATTGAAAAAGCAGGGAGCCAAAGACGAAGAAATCGGTCTGTTTTACGTGACGCCCTGCAATGCTAAAATCAGTTCGGTAAAAAGCCCGGTAGGCGAAAAAGAATCGATTGTTGACGGCATCATCAATATGAACGATTTGTACAACCGGGTAATGAAAGCTATCGATACGAAAGAGGCGCCCGATACCAGTAGTCAGCGTCAAAATCTGACGCGCGATGGGATTTTGTGGAGCCTGACCCGGGGCGAAGCCAGGCATTTTGGAGAGCGTAGCATGGCCATTGACGGCATTCACAATGTCATTCGCTTTCTGGAACGTCTGGAAAATGAGGAGGTTCCCGATATCGATTTTCTGGAGCTTCGGGCATGTGACCAAAGCTGTGCCGGCGGCATTATGATGACCGGCAACCGCTTTCTGACGGTTGAGCGGCTGGAGCACCGTGCCAGACGCTATGCACCGGCCTGGAAATTGCAGAATACGCCAGCCATTAAAGCATCAAAAGAACTGAAACAAAAATTAATAGCCGACCAAATCATCTCCAAACCGGCATTCAGTCTGGATCCGGACCGTGAACGGGCACTGGAAAAAATGAACCGGGCACAACGCATCATCTGCTTTTTACCCGGTATTGACTGTGGCGCCTGTGGAGCTCCAAACTGCCAGGCCTTAGCCGAAGATATGGTGAGCGGAAATGCCAAAATGTCGGACTGCGTTTTCCTGCAGCAAATGTGGGAGAATGAAGGAAAAATAAGTACGTCAAAAGCGTTCCGCAATGTCGAAAAAAAATGGGGAGAACTACGGTTTCAAGCTGATTGTAATAAAAGAGGAAAACGAAATGAAGGTTTCTGAATTAATTGAAAAACTGAATTTACAGGTCATTTCAGGCGAGAAAGGCCTTGACCGCGAAATCAGCGGAGCCTATGTCTCCGACCTGCTGAGCGATGTGATGGGCAATGCCCGGGAAAACCAGATCTGGATTACCCTGCAGGTGCATCAAAATGTGATGGCCATTGCATCGCTGAAAGATTTGGCAGCTGTGATCCTTGTTAAAGGATTGCAGCCACACAAAAGCACCATCCAACACAGCAACGAGGAGCAAATTCCCTTATTGTCGACCACAGATTCGACCTTTGAACTGAGTGGAAAATTATACGCACTGCTGAACGATAGCCAATGAAAAAATTCCGCGCCGACCTCCATGTTCATACTGTGTTATCGCCCTGCGCCGACCTGGATATGAGCCCCGACCGAATTGTTGGATTGGCCTTGGAGCGCGGTATTGATATTTTGGCCATTACCGACCACAATTCGACCGCACAGTGTGCCACCGTGAAGAAACAAGCCGAAGGGACCAGCCTTCTGGTGGTCAATGGCTGTGAGGTGAACAGCAGCGAAGAAGTGCATGCCATTTGCCTGTTTGAAGATGATTA
Organism: Sunxiuqinia sp.; assembly: GCA_024635605.1. GTDB lineage: Bacteria > Bacteroidota > Bacteroidia > Bacteroidales > Prolixibacteraceae > Sunxiuqinia. The sequence goes on along the minus strand of JAGXIR010000178.1, from coordinate 2,313 downwards.
TACCAGCCGTAAGTTTCAGCAGTTTTTAGATCAGTATTTGCCTGAAATCCCGAACCGGCCCGAATATCACGGTCACCAGGTGCTGGTCAATCACAAAAACCAGATCACCCGCTATCTGCCCAACTACCTGGGAAGCCCGCTCCGAATCGATATTGAAGCCATTGAGCAATACACCCATCAACTGAATGGTCTGTTTATTCCGGCCCACATTGACCGGCCAATCAACAGCCTGTATAGCCAGCTGGGATACCTGCCCACCAACCTGAGAGTTGACGGGATGCAGCTATCGAAATTCGCTGATGAACAGGAAATTCGCAACCGCTACGACATTCACGCAGACATCAGCCTGATCACAGCTTCGGACGCGCATTATACCGAAGATATTGGTTCGGCTGCTACTTCATTTTATTTGTTTGAACCCACTTTTCAGGAAATGCGGTGGGCTCTGAATCAGAAAAACGGTCGCTTTGTAAGAATTGAATCATGAACGAACTTGCTCTACACATTCTCGACATTGCCCAAAATTCTATCCGCGCCCATGCCGGATTGATTGAGATCTTCATCACGGAACACCCCGCCTCCAACAAGTATCAAATTGAAATTAAGGATGATGGCAAAGGAATGAATCCTCAGCAGGTGGAGCAGGCATCCAATCCTTTTTTCACCTCGCGAACCAAACGGAAAGTAGGTCTCGGACTGCCGCTGCTAAAACACAATGCCGAGCTGGCCGAAGGGAGCTTTCATCTTCATTCAGAAGAAAATAAAGGCACACAACTCAAAGTCAACTTCGGATTTCACCATATTGACCGTCCGGTTTTGGGCGACATGGCCGGCACTTTGTTGATTCTGGCTGCCAACGAAAAGCAAACCGACATCCGCTATGTACACAAAACACCCAAAGGCGAATTTGAATTCAATACCCGCGAAGTTAAAAACGAGCTGGACGGAATGCCTCTTTCAACCCCGGAAATCCGGAAATTTTTGAACGAAATGATTCGTGAGAATTTAGAACAAATTCAAATAAGCGAATAATGACAAAAATTAGACTTTAATTGGTTGAATCAACGGACATTTGACAAGCAAATCACTTAACTTTCAGAATTAAAAAACCGAAAACACCCGAACAAGATGAATAAAATCAAATCACTGGCCGACCTCAAAAAACTTAAAGAGGAAGTGCAATCCAAAATCAAACTCAGGGAAAAAGGTGACAACCCGGATAACCTGATTCAAATAAAGGTGTCGATGGCGACTTGCGGAATAGCTTCGGGCGCCAAGGACACCATGAACTATTTCATCGAAGAGCTCGACCACCAAGGGATCGATGCGCTGATTACCCAAACCGGATGTATGGGCTTTTGCTACGCCGAACCCACCATTGAACTGACCATACCAGGCAGCCAACCGGTCATTTATGGCGAGGTAGACAAGGCGAAGGCACAGGAAATCATCGACAAACATATCAAGTTAAACGAGCTGGTGGATGGCATCATCCCGGTGAACTACAAAACCATTGACGAATAAAAAACCACGCACAGAATGGCTGATTATAAAATGCACCTACTGGTTTGCGGCGGCACCGGCTGCAAAGCCGCCCAAAGCGAACTGATAAAGACCAATTTTCAAAAACAACTCGAAGAACGCGGCCTCGAAAATGACATCCAGGTGATACACACCGGATGCTTTGGCTTTTGCGAACAAGGGCCTATTGTGAAAATTCAACCCGATAACACCTTTTACGTTTCAGTAAGTCCCGACGATACCCGCGAAATCATTGACGAGCACCTCGTGAAAGGGAGGATTGTGGAACGCTTGCTGTACACCGACCCAACCACGAAAAGTCAGATTTCGGAAAGCAAAAACATGGACTTCTATAAAAAGCAGGTCCGCATCGCTTTACGAAATTGTGGATTTATCAATCCTGAAAATATTGAAGAATACATTGGCAACGAAGGTTATTCCGCATTGGGGAAATGCCTGGACGAACTATCGCCCGAGGAAGCCATCACGACCATCATGGATTCGGGTTTGCGCGGACGTGGTGGCGGCGGCTTTCCAACCGGACTGAAATGGGACATCACCCGGAAAGTGGAAAACGAACAAAAATACGTGGTTTGCAATGCCGATGAAGGTGACCCCGGCGCATTTATGGATCGTTCGATTTTGGAAGGCGACCCGCATACGGTCATCGAAGCGATGGCCATTTGCGGCTATTGCATCGGAGCCAACAAAGGGCTGGTGTACATTCGGGCTGAATATCCACTGGCCATTCAGCGGCTGAAAACAGCTCTCAGCCAAGCTCGCGAATACGGT
>JAGXIR010000177.1 GCA_024635605.1 Sunxiuqinia sp. | reverse complement strand
TATTGCAAGCCCAGGTGCGACAAGCAAATGACCAGATCACAGCCTTTAACATTTTTCAGAAATGCCTCCTTTTCAAGCGCCACTTTTATTGGATCGTTGTATTTGGTCTCGAGGTAGTGCCGGGCACTTACCAAGCCAACCAGCTCAACTCCAAGCCCGTAAACGCCGACTTTGATCCCATTTTTGCGATAAATGACATAATCCGGAAAAGTATCATACAGGCGAGTTTTCGAAAAATCATAATTACTGCACACCAACGGAAAATTGGCAAAATCAATTGAGTTTTCAAGTCCATCCAACCCATTATCAAATTCATGATTTCCAATCGTCCCTGCATCGTATCCCATTTCCGACATTACCTTCAGAATCACTTCACCCTGGTAATAATTGAAATAAGGGGTTCCCTGAAACATATCGCCGGCATCGAACAGCAACACATTCGTCTCGGTTTCCCTAATCTGGTTAATCAATCCCGACAGACGGGCAAGCCCCCCACGTCCCCGGTAAATGGAATGATCTTCCGGAAACGGATCAATATGACAATGGATATCGTTGGTGTGCAAAATGCTCAAGCTAACCAAATCCTGCTTCGCCAACAAATCTGCAGGCAGGTGCACTAGTCCCAAACCTGCTGACGCGCCAACCAAGTCGCGAATAAATTTTCTTCGGCTATTCATAATAAATCCTCCCATCCAGTATTCCCTGTATTCGTCTCCCGCTTCGATGTTCGCGCTCCAATACTTCTATCATTAAGTCTCTAATCTTACGCTTGGTTTCAATAAACTCCTCCCGGTTAACCAACATGCTCATGTCGTCACCTCCCGCAGCGACATAATCATTGGTCACCACCCAATAATCTTTGTTGATATCAAATTGTTCACCCCCGACTTCGAGACTACCGATTTGCCCGTCGTCAATTCTCAGCCGCATGCCAGCGATGCCGTCGCCTCCTCTCCGCGCTATCTGATGAACAAACTTTTCCATTGTCGCACCTGGCAACTTAATCAACACCATGGTGTTTTCAAATGGCATCAGCTCATAAATGTCGCCAACCGTTATTTCTCCCCTCGGCAGAGAAACCCGCAATCCGCCATAGTTCACAAAGGCCACATCAGGAACAAAACCTTGTTTGGTTGCACGGCAGAAGGCCACCCCAGCGTTTAAAAGCATGTCGGCTACCAGGTTGGTCAACTTACTTTCAGGCTTAGACCTGGTCAGTTCCTCATTTGAGATTGAAACTACCCGTGACATATCCCCTTCTAAATTTTCACGATACGGTGCGAGCAAATCGACAACTGCAGCATTGCGCATCACAACTGACGAATCGTTAGAAATATTCTCTTTCGCCACATCGCTGATAACCAGCGGTGTTCGACAGGAAGACAAGATTATTAACAAGACAATGAGGATAAATGGATAGCGCATTCGTTTTATATCTCAGAAATAAAAAATAGATTTATTCAAAATTACATTTTCATCGTCGACTACAAAACATTAAACTGAGCATTTCGTTTTAACCAAAACAGATTAAATTCCATGAGGAACCATCATTCAGTCCATTTTTTGCGACTCTCCCGTAAGTTTTCGGCCCTTGTTTTTTTCTTGCTTGTTGTGGTCTCTGCCTTACAAGCCCAAGATTATCAAACGACGGTTGCTAAAAATGGCGAGGGAATCTACAGCTTGTTAAAACGACATGGTTTGTCCCCTTCGGAACATTTAAATACTTTTATTGAACTCAACAAAGGCAAGTTGGGCAAAGATAACACGTTGTTTGCCGGACGAACCTATACCTTGCCACTGCAAGAACAAGTAAGTCAACCAACTGGAACCGGTGGTGCCATTTATCCCATCTTCGGTAAAACGTACGAACAGGTGAACCCTGTTGATAATGTGCTTCAGGGTGCTGTTTACTACCTGCTGAGCGGGCATGGAGGTCCCGACCCGGGAGCGGTTGCCCGCTACGGAAACCATACGCTTTGTGAAGACGAATATGCGTACGATGTTACGCTGCGACTGGCCCGCCGGCTGATTGAGCATGGAGCCTTGGTTTACATGATTACACGCGATGAGAATGATGGTATTCGCGACGAAAGCTACCTGGAGCCGGACAAAGATGAAACCTGTTACCCCGACCTGCCAATTCCGCGAAACCATCTCAAACGGCTGCAGCAACGAAAAGATGCTGTCAACAAGCTATCCATCAAACACAAAGGAAGTTTCCAAAGACTGGTTATCATTCATGTCGACTCACGCAGCAAAGGAGAAAATATCGATGTATTTTTCTACCATGATCAACGCAGCAAAACCGGTAAAAAACTGGCCAATAATCTGCAACAAACATTCAAAAAGAAATACGATACGCACCAGCCCAACCGAGGCTATCATGGCACGGTTTCAGACCGTAACCTGTACGTTTTGAAATACAGCTATCCTCCGGCTGTTTTTATCGAGTTGGCGAACATCAACCACTTCAGAGACCAGCAGCGGTTTATTCAAAGTAACAACCGCCAGGCATTGGCTAACTGGCTGGCCGATGGTTTGCAAACCGATTTCAGAAACAACAAGTAATGCACCCAGTTCCGCCGGATAAAGCCCTGATTTTATTTGACGGATATTGCCACTTGTGCAGCCGGTCGGTTCAATTGATCTTGAAATTTGATCATCAAAAGCAATTTCTCTTTGCGCCTCTGTCTGGTGAAATTACCACAGAAACAAAACACAGATTCGCTATTCCCGAAACAATCGATTCCATTATTTTAGTTGAAAACGATCAATTTTATATCCAATCGGAAGCAGCATTGAAGATCGCCAGTCGGCTGGGAGGTTTGTTTAAACTAATTCTTGTAGCACGAATTTTGCCACGAAGCTGGCGCGACTACCTATACGACCAAATTGCGGCGAATCGCTTCCATTGGTTCGGCCGGCGAAGCAACTGCATGCTGCCAAATCCAGAAGATGCCGACCGGTTTCTTTAAATTTCAAATGTTCCTTTTTCGTGCTGTAAATAGCGAGCCGACAAATGCCCCATCATTTTACTAATATGATCGATGGCCGTTTGGGTTGAAGTTGAAATTTCCTTTTTCTGCAATCTCAAAAGCATAATGCTGTAAAGCGCCTGAAAAGCCATCCGGATATCATGTTCATCCTTGTCCTGGCTTTTCGACTTGAACTCATTGATTACGGGTTTTGCGAACTGAAACAAAGCCAGATATTGCGGATCTTTACCCGACTGAAGAAGCTGTAGATGGAACTGATTCAAATCGTCAATCAAGTTGAGGATAAATTGTAAATGTCCGCTTTTTGTCATCCGTTCCTTTTCCATCATGCTGGCCAGATTTTTATACCAATCGTAAATTTCCAGACGGGTATCATCATCCACCTCAAAGCGGGCAACCAATAGCTTCCCAATTTGATCAAGATCAAAATTCAGCGCACGAAGCAAATCCTCAACCTGCCACAGGTAAAGAATATACTCGGCCATATTTGTTCTTCGCTTTTCCTTTGCTATCAGCATAATTATTCGATTTCAAAAAAATCATCCAAATCGCGTCGATCTTTCTTTGTTGGTCTTCCAGTGCCCCGCTCGCGTTGAAACCAACCTGAATTCTTCTGAACTTCCAGGATTTCCAGTTCTTCTTTTGGGGTCACATCGAGCATAAAGTCGGAAACCAACCTGGCCCCCATTCGCTTACCTGCCAGTTGCAGCACTTTATAGCTATACGTCACCGGCGATTTTCGAACCTTTACCACATCACCTACTTTAACAACCCGCGAAGGTTTAACAGCGATATCATCAATAAATACGCGCCCTTTTTTAACAGCTTCAGTAGCTATGCTCCGGGTTTTAAAAACCCGAACAGCCCAAAGCCATTTATCAACGCGAACCTGCTCACCCATATCATTTGCGTTTATTGAATTGATTCATTGTTCGCGCAATTCCAATGGTGCCAAAACTTTGGATAATCTCAATGCACGTATCGATTTTCTCAGGGAGTGCAGCTGTTTCGTCTTTTGACCACTCAGACAATACGTAATCAACCTGCTGTCCGGGATGAAATTCATCGCCAATTCCAAAACGCAGGCGTGCATAATCGCTACGCCCGGTAACCTGCTGAATGCTTTTCAGTCCATTATGCCCGGCATCGCCTCCTTTGGCTCGCAGGCGGAGTGTTCCAAACGGAAGTGCCAAATCGTCGGTTAAAATCAACAGGTTTTCGAAGGCGATTTTCTCTTTCTGCAGCCAGAAATTAATTGCCCGTCCACTCAAATTCATATAAGTGGTTGGTTTTAAAAGAATATACGTTCGGGATTTGAATTTATACTCGGCTACATACCCGTAACGCTTATCACTAAAACTAATATTGGACGCATCAACAAGAGCGTCCAATATTTTAAATCCTATGTTATGCCGGGTGTTTTCATATTCACTCCCCGGATTTCCCAGTCCTACAATTAAATACTTCATCCGTAAAATACCTTAAAAAAATTAATTACTGAAGATACGGATGAAACGACCTTGCCGGTAAACCAGCCAAGGTTGTTCCCAAAGTTTATTCTTCAGATGATGCTTCTGTCTCAGCTGGTGCTTCTTCCGCTTCATCTTCATCTTCAGGAAGTGGAGCCATTCCAAGAGCAGCACGGGCAGCACGGGTAATTATGATAGAAACAACCGGTACCGACTTGTTATTCAGAAACTCAATGTTGTCCAATTTCAATTCTCCAACTTTAAAGCTGTCACCCAGACCCAGGTTGGTAATGTCAATGGAGATCGTATCCGGAAGATCTTTCGCCAAAGCTTTGACACGCAAACGACGAAGGTTTGTTTTCAGCTTACCACCTGAACGCATCCCTTTGGCATACCCAGTAACTTTAATTGGAACTTCAATTTTAATGGGCTTCTCTTCTGTTGTCTTCAGAAAGTCAACATGAAGAATTTGATCGTCAACCGAATGGAATTGAACATCTTGCATGATTGCTTTGTGCGTTGTTCCATCAATTTCCAAGTCGATTAAATAAACGTTTGGCGTATAGATTAACGGACGAAAATCGCCGGCATCGGCCACAAAATGAATAGGAGCTTCGTTACCATACAAAACGCAGGGAACTTTGCCTTCACTTCTTAACTTTTTTGATTCTTTTTTACCCAGGCCCTCTCTTGGCTGGCCTTTAATTGCAATTGATTTCATGTTTAAAAATTTTAGTTTATTATGATACTCAGTCCTCCCTTTTGTTAAAAGGGCAAACAGCATACATAACCCTGATGCCGTTGGAAAAAGCGGTGCAAATGTATTAAATTATTTAAAGAATAACGAACTAATCGACTCATTTTTATACACTCGCTGAATGGTTTCAGCGAATGCATCAGCAGCCGAAATGTACTTAATCTTTGTTGATTCTTCCTTCGGTGGAATTGAGTTGGTAAAATAGACCTCCTGCAAAGCCGATTCTTCAATACGCTCATAAGCAGGGCCTGACAATAAGCCGTGGGCTGCAAATGCACGAACCGAGTTGGCTCCCTCCTTAATCATCAGGCCGGCAGCTTTGGCGATCGTTCCGGCGGTATCAATCATGTCATCCACAATAATCACATCCTTATCGCGAACATCGCCAATCAAGGTCATGTTGCCAACCACGTTGGCCTTGGCGCGCGACTTGTGACAAATCACCATGTCGGTTCCGAGCATGCGGGCATAGGTATTGGCGCGTTTTGTTCCGCCAACATCGGGCGAGGCGATCACGATATCGCGCAATCCCATGTTTTTAATAAAAGGAATAAACAAGGCCGATGCAAACAGGTGATCAACCGGAACATTAAAAAAGCCTTGAATCTGATCAGCATGTAAATCCATCGTAATAATGCGGTCAACGCCTGAAGCAGACAGCAGGTCAGCGATTAATTTGGCACCAATGGAAACACGTGGTTTATCTTTTCGGTCTTGCCGGGCATAACCAAAATACGGAATACAGGCAATAATTTTGTACGCCGATGCGCGCTTGGCTGCATCAATCATCAATAACAACTCGAGTAAATTGTCGGCTGTTGGAAACGTTGACTGGACTATGAAAACGTGTGCCCCACGAATGGTTTCTTCAAAACAGGGTTCAAATTCGCCATCGGCAAAAACCGGGCAGGAAGATTTCCCCAGATCAACATTAACACTCTTACAAATTTCGGTGGTTAGATACCGTGTTGCTGTACCTGTGAAAATCTTTAAAGGAGCCTTTCTAGACATGTTTTCTCTTTTAATTTTGTAGCTTGGGATTGCGCGCAAAGGTAAAAAAATCTTTAAAATAAACTTCGCACACCGCCTGTAAGTTATTTAAAATTGCCAAAAGTCACAAGAAGCAAATGTGTTAAGAAGCTGACAACTAGGTCTAATCGAGATTAGACATGCTTGTTTCAACAAATTCCAGGATATCTTTCTTTCCGGCCCCATCTTCGGCCGAGCTGACAAATATCGGGGGCAATTCATCCCAATGCTCCAGCAGCTGGTCTTTATAGTCCGAAATGTTGTTCGCCAGTTTGTTGGTTCCCAACTTATCGGTTTTGGTAAAAATCAATGCAAAAGGCACTTCCTTCTCTCCGAGCCAATTGATGAATTCCATATCAATTTTTTGCAGTTCGTGCCTTGAGTCGACCAGCACAAAAAGGCAAAACAGGTTTTCGCGCTTCAGCACATAGTCAACAATGTAAGCCTGAAATTTTTCTTTGCTTTTTTTCGAAACCTTGGCATAACCATAACCCGGCAAATCAACCAGGTACCATTCTTCATTAACTAAAAAATGATTGATCAACTGTGTTTTACCTGGTCGCGATGAGGTTTTGGCCAGCTTTTTCTGTCCGGTAAGCATGTTAATCAATGACGATTTGCCCACATTGGACCGGCCAATAAAAGCAAACTCAGGCATGGTGGGTTCCGGACATTTTTGCACCTCCGAATTACTCATTAAAAAGCGGGCATTCTTGATCTCCATAACTATAATAAATTACGCATGAACTTCTAAAAGCTTCACACTTGATGTGGTAGGGTTTATGAAAAATTGCTCCAATACTGCCGGCACCAAAATTGTTTCTCCCTTTTCCAGTTTTACTACACCGTCCGAATAGTCCAGTTCGCAAGCACCTTCCAGGCAAATATAGATAACAAAAGAGTCTAGCTTGTGAATATCACACTCCAGTTTTTTATCGAGTTCCAGCACGTTAGTTGTAAAATATTCGCATTTCACCACCTCCACCGCTTCATTTTTTTTGGTTTCGTATGCTGTTTTGTAGGAATCCGGAACGCTGAAATCGATGGCATCCAAAGCCAGTTCGGTGTGCAGCTCACGGGTGTTGCCTTCCGAATCTTTCCGGTCAAAATCGTATATGCGATAAGTAACATCAGAGGTCTGCTGAATCTCGGCAAGTAAAATTCCACTACCAATAGCATGAACGCGTCCGGCAGGCATAAAAAGTACATCTCCCGGCTTTACTTCCTCAAAATTCAAAATGTCCATCAACTGTCCCGCTTCAAATCTCGCCAGGTATTGTTCTTTGGTTAACGCCTCCTTAAAACCCAGGTTCAGCTTAGCCCCCGGATCCGCCTGAAGCACATACCACATTTCGGTTTTACCAAAGGCCTGGTGGCGCTTTTTAGAGAGCTTATCATCCGGATGAACCTGAATTGACAAGTCGTCATTGGCATCGATAAACTTGATAAGCAGCGGAAATTCCACACCAAATTTTTCGTACACCCGATCGCCAACCAATTCGCCCATGTAGATCTCAATCAGCTCTTCCATGGTATTTCCCGCCAAAAAACCATTGTCAAGCACCGAAACCCGATCCTGAACACCACTGATTTCCCAGCTTTCGCCGCAATTAGGGAGATTTCCAAAATCTTTACCCAAATGCGTTTTTATCTTGAGTCCGCCCCATATTTTATCCAAATACTGGGCTTTAAATTTCAACGGATATAAATTCTTCATTTGTTATCTTTGTTCCACTGCATGATTAAAATTCAAAATCGACAGCTGCGCGTTCAACCGTTTTTTCCTGCACTAACTCCACGACTTTCAGATGCTCCGGATGCACCCGGTAAACATCCAGATCGGCTACGGACTCAAAATGCGAGATCAGGCAAACGTCATACGATTTGGCATTTAGCTCGTAGTTTAAACCAACTTCCAAATATTTAACTTGCTCAATTTTATCTTTTAAAGATTCGAGCGCCTCTTTCATTTTGCGCAATACGGCTACCTTTTCCGCTTCAGGATATCCTTTTAATTTAAAAAGAACCACGTGATTAATCATAGTCTGCAATTTTTAATAAGGGATTTATCTTTCGCCTGCGAAGTTAACATTTTCCATTCGCTGAACCACAAATCAAAGGTGTAATAATGGAAATCAGTCCGGCTTGTTTATCTTTACTTAAAATTTCATTCGAATGATCATTATTGGAATTGCCGGAGGCACGGGTTCAGGAAAAACCACTGTCGTACGAAAAATTATCGAGCAACTGCCACAAAACGAAGTGGCGGTTATTTCGCAAGACTCATATTACCGCGATAGCAGCCACATTCCGATGGAACAGCGCAAGGACATCAACTTTGATCATCCCGACTCGATTGAATTCGGCTTGCTTACCAAACATCTTTCGGAACTGAAAGCGGGCAAATCAATCGAAGAGCCAACCTACTCGTACCTGACTTGTACCCGGCAAGCCGAAACCAATACCGTTAGTCCCACGTCGGTGTTAATTGTAGAAGGAATCCTGGTGCTGTCAAACGCATCGCTTCGTAAACTTCTTGACATCAAAGCCTATGTTGATTGCGATTCAGATTTGCGGCTCTCCCGGGTGATTCAGCGCGATATTATTGAACGCGGACGTGATGTGCAACAGGTTCTGAGCCGCTACGAAGAAACCGTGCGCCCCAGCCACCTGCAGTTTATCGAACCTACCAAGCGCTTTGCCGACATCATTATTCCACAAGGAGGAAACAACACGGTGGCCATCAACATTTTTATCAATTTCATCAAGCAAAACCTATAATTATGCTGAGCAATTTAAACGTTGAAGACATTCTTTTTATCGACATTGAAACAGCTCCACAACAGCCCGAATTCAGTGAATTGAATGAAGATTTCCAAAAACTGTGGGACAAGAAATCAACCTATTTTCGTGCCGAAGACCAAGGGCCGGACGAGGTGTACGAACGAGCCGGAATTTATGCCGAGTTTGGAAAAATTATTTGCATTTCGGCTGGCGTAATCACTCAAAGACAAGGCGAACGTTTTTACCGTGTCAAGTCGTTTTATGATGACAATGAAAAGAAATTGCTGAGCCAGTTCAATGACATGCTGAACAAATTCATGTCGCATCCCGGCAAACGAATCTGTGCACACAATGGGCAGGAGTTCGACTACCCCTATATTGCCCGCCGGACACTGATTAACGGCTTACCTTTACCCAAAACACTGGATATTGCAGGCATGAAACCCTGGGATTTGAAGGAAAAACTGATGGACACGCTGCAGTTGTGGAAGTTTGGTGATTATAAAAACTACACCTCACTCAGCCTGCTTTGCGCCGTTTTTAATATTCCAACGCCCAAAGACGACATTGACGGCAGCCAAGTCGCCCACGTTTATTATCATGACGGCGACCTGGACCGCATTATTCGCTACTGCGAAAAGGACACGCTGGCTGTTGCCAATCTCCTGCTTCGGTACAAAGGCGAAGCGATTATTCCGATGGAGAACATGGAAATTGCATAGAAGGTGCTAAAATTGATGTGCCACAGAAAAAAGTGTGAGTGGAAGAAAAAAATAACGAATGCCAGAATTTGCGCTGTTCGGAGCGAATTCTGGCATTTCAATCTGTGTCAACTCACCCAAATTTATAGGGATTGAAAAACCGATTTGATTAATTTATTACTCTTCACCCATACCGGGAATTTTCATCGACCCAAGGTTGGTGATTTTGTAGCTCCCCATGCTGAATTGTTTATTGGCTTTGGTATCAATATCGGTTACCCGCATAACGGAACGCTCGCCGGTTTTTGTATTTTCCGACTCCGACTCCATGACAAACCCCCAAGGCATGCCATGCGAGAAGGTGGCTGATTTCATCATGGTACTCATAAAATCGCGTGTCATAATGTTCACATCTTTGCTAATCCAAAAACTGGATTTAGTCTGGTCTTCCGGATTGTCGTAGCGGTATTCTTCGCAGCGGTAGCCCTCAACGGTTTTTGTCCGCCCGGTTTTTTCGACATAAGGACTCATAGCCATGTTGGTCATATCGGCATCTTCCATACCTTCATAAGCTTCCGTGTCGAAACCGGAATCCATCATCCCCTCCATATCAAAGCCATACACAATGCCTTGTCGCTCGCCCTTTTCTTCAGTCAGCATAATCATGGCTTTATTCTCAAAATCCATGATAAACGTGCCTTGACCTTTTTGCTTCATATCGCCACCAATAAACTCATAGGCAAAGTTTTTTCCATTAGGATTAATGTACGTGATAAATTCACCTTCGCTGTCTTTTTTACCATTCTTTTTGTACGACTCAATGTGCATTTGGAGCTTGGAATCAAAGGCATAGTCATTTTCGATCGGCACGGGCTCGCCGGACATGCCAATTCCTTTCATCATCCTCTCAAGCCGCTCATTTTGCTTTTCGGACGTACTGCGAGGGTCATCATCATCCGCGTTTCCATCGAAAACCTTATCCAGGTTTTCGTCAACTTTCTCGTCAACTTTCTGGTCAACCTTGTCTTCCACTTTATTTTCGATTTTATCCTGCACTTTCTTGCTCAACTTATTGAGAAACCCTTGTGCAGAGACCGTTTCGGATAGTGAAACTGCGAATAAAAGGATCATGATCATGGGTATAAACTTGTTCATAGCATTCTTCATTTAAACGTTAAAAATCTAAGAAGCTACAAGTTACAACAATCATCGGCACACATGCAAATGAATAGAAGAGTTTTTTATCCGTTAATATTGGTTATTAGAATTTCATAGCGCGATCCATATCTCGTCTGGCATCTTTTTCCTTCAGCGTATCGCGTTTATCATGCGTTTTTTTACCTTTTGCCAAGCCAATTTCGAGTTTGGCCAGGCCACGGTCGTTTAAAAACATCCGAAGCGGAATAATGGTCAGTCCACTTTCCTTCATTTTCTTTTGCAGTTTTTCCAGTTCTTTTTTATTCAGCAACAGTTTCCGGTCACGACGGGCTTCGTGGTTGTTGATATTTCCGAAATCATATTCCGAAATATTCATGCTAACCACATACAGCTCGTTCCGGGTAAACCGGCAATAGGCTTCACCCACCGAGGCTTTTCCATTTCGTATGGATTTAATTTCGGTGCCAACCAACTGAACGCCGGCAATAAACTTCTCCAATATTTCGTAATCGAAATAGGCCCGCTTATTTTTTATATTGATATTTTGCTTTTTATGCACCATAACCGTAGAACGCTTGTAATAATTTCCAACTGAATACATTCAAAAGGATGAAGATAAGAAAAATCAACAGCAAGGCGAGCATCGTATA
>JAGXIR010000176.1 GCA_024635605.1 Sunxiuqinia sp. | reverse complement strand
TTGTTTTAGTATGTTTGTGTTTTTGATCAGTAGAGGAGAAGATTATGGCAAAGAAATTTAAACCCCTGAATTCCGTCTTAATTAAACCATCCGGGCCGGATTGCAATTTGAATTGCACCTATTGTTTTTACCTGGAAAAATCGGAGTTGTTTCATCAGAGTAAAACGCACCGGATGAGCCCGCAGATTCAGGAAGAAACCATCCGGCAGGTGATGCAGCAGTCGGGCGACAGCGTTTCGCTGGCCTGGCAGGGTGGGGAACCTACCCTGATGGGATTGGAGTTTTATGAGCGGGCCATTGCGTTGGAACAAAAATATGGACATGGACAAATGGTAGGCAATGGTTTGCAAACCAATGGTCTTTTGTTGAACCGAGACTGGGCCAAATTCCTGCGAAAATACGATTGGCTGGTGGGGTTGTCCTTGGATGGGCCAAAGCACATTCATGATCACTACCGGTTTGATTTGGGAGGAAAAGGAACCCACCAGCGCGTTGAAGACAACGCAAAAATGTTGCTTGACGAAGGTGTTTCGGCCAATGCCATGTGCTGTGTGACCAGTCATTCGGTCAAGTACCCCGAAGAACTGTACAACTACTTCAAAAGCTTGGGCTTAACGTTCATGCAATTTATTCCGATTGTTGAAACCGACAAGAATGATCCGGCCAAAGCAGCTGACTTTTCGGTGTCGGCTGAAGACTATGGCCATTTTCTGAATAAGTTGTTCGACTTGTGGCGGGCCGATTTTAAAGATGGGCAACCCACCACTTCGGTTCGTCATTTTGAATCGGTTTTTTACAACTATGTAGGACTGGAAGCGCCCGAATGTACCATGATGAAAGAATGTGGCCCGTACGTGGTGATTGAGCACAACGGCAATGTTTATAGCTGCGATTTCTTTGTGGAGCCAAAATGGAAACTGGGCAATGTGATGCACGACCGGGTGATCAACATGCTAAACTCGAAAAAGCAAACCCTCTTTGGGCAGGCTAAAGCACAGCTGCCGCGCGAGTGTAAACAGTGTAGCTGGCTGACCAAGTGCTACGGAGGTTGCACCAAAGACCGGATCAAAGATCCGCGTGACCAGCGAAAGCCGCGCTTTTGTACGTCCTATAAATTGTTTTTCAGTCACGCCGATCCGGTGCTTTCCGATCTGGCTGTGCAGTGGCAACAAAACCAGCACGACATGCAGCAATCGCAGCAGAGTGGGGGAGTTTACAATGCTTTTGATGATTTTACGAAATGACCAGTCGATGCATTCAGTTTGCGCAATCCAATAGGAAGCATCTCAATTCTTGGGGTGGATGAAAATTTTCCATTCACCAATGTCTAATTATCCAGTGATCCAATGATCTGATTTTTCTGTCATGATTCAACAAAAAGAAATACGACTACCGGAATTTAAGCGAGGTTTTCACCTGATTACGGATTTGATTAGCCGCGAACTTCCGGATTTGCCGGACAAAGGCTTGCTCCATATTTTGATTAAACACACCTCGGCCGGAATAACCATCAATGAAAATGCCGATCCATCGGTTCGAACGGATTTTAATTCGTTTATGAATCAGCTTATTCCTGAAAACCATCCGGTGTATACGCACACCTACGAAGGAGCCGATGATATGCCGGCCCATTTGAAGTCGTCTGTTTTGGGAGCCGAACTCACTATCCCGATTACGAATCACCGGTTGAATTTGGGGACCTGGCAGGGTATTTACCTGGGCGAATACCGCAACTACGGAGGCCCACGAAAACTGGTGCTGACGGTTTATGGCTAGCTGCAAGCCTCAAGCTGCAAGTAGCGCGGTGCATGCTGACGAATTGCGGTTCGGAAACCGCGCCACCCAATGGCGCAACGAGCCGACTTTTGAGGGAACCCGTTAGCGGGTTGAGCATTCGGGGGTTTTTCAGCTGTCTTCATCAACTTTGTCTTTGCGTTTAAGAAAAGTGCAACAGTGCGGCCCCGGGAGTTTGTTGATAACTGGTTCCGATTTTTTAATATCGCTTGTAAAATGCTGATTACATCAATCGGTGGCCTGAGGTTATTTCAAGTTCGTTTTCAAAAAATCGGTCATTCGTTTATACAGGTGCATGCGTGTATTTCCGCCGGTTATATTGTGATTCCGGTTGGTGTAAATTGCCATGTCGAATTGAACATCGGCTTGGACTAACGCTTCGGCCATTTCCATGGAGTTTTGCAGGTGGACATTGTCGTCTGCCGAACCATGAATCAAAAGTAAGCGCCCGGTTATTCCCACAGGATGCAGCAAAGGCGCGTTGTCGTTGTATCCATCCGGATTTTCACGCGGTGTACGCATGAATCGTTCGGTGTAAACGGTATCGTAAAATTTGTAGTGGGTAATTGGAGCTACCGCGATACCGGCTTTGAAAATATCGCCTCCTTTTTCAAGGCTCAGCAAGCTGGTGAGGCCGCCGTAACTCCATCCCCAAATGGCAATGTTGGACGCATCCACATAGGGTAAAGTAGTTAGGTATTTCGCTGCTTCAATTTGGTCGTCCGACTCGTATTTTCCAAGTTGCATGTAGGTGACTTTGCGAAAGTCTTCTCCACGGGCGCCAGTGCCACGCGAATCAACACAAACAACCAGAAAACCTTCCTGCGCCAGATAGTTATACCAGTTAACCGACCATTTGTCTTCCACGTCTTGCGAATTGGGGCCACTGTATTGGGTCATCATTACCGGATACTTTTTGTTTTCGTCAAAGTTGGCAGGTTTAATCATCCAGCCGTTGAGGCTAATTCCTTCCGACGTTTCGAAGCTGAAAAACGATTTTGGTTGAATGGCATATTCAGCCAGCTTGTTTTTCAGGCTGCTGTTGTCTTCCAGTACGCGAACTAATTTCCCATTGTTGTCATACAAGGTGAATGTTTTTGGAGTTGACAGACTGGTGTATTCATTGATGAAATACTGAAATTCATTGCTGAAAACCGCTTCGTTAATCCCTTCCAATGGGCTTAGTATGCCTTGTTTTTTACCGTCGATGCTCGTGTAATAAATTTCGCGCTGCATGGGCGATTTCTTGGCAGCCTGGTAGTAAAATATCTTTTTCTTGTTATCGAAGCCGTAAAAGTCGGTGACATCAAATTCTCCATCCGTCAACTTTCTGACTTCGAAGCCTTGTCGGTCGTATAAATACAAGTGCGAATAACCATCACGCTCACTGTTCACCACAAAATAATCGTTGTTTGGCAGGAAAATAAAGTCATCCAGAAAGTCTTCAGCAATGTATCGGTCGTTTTTTTCAGAATAAAACAAGCGGGTATCGCCGGTAAATGGGTTGGCAAATAGTACATCAATTTGATTTTGACGACGGTTAAGTCGCATGACTGCCAAATCGTTGGCGTCGGCAGTCCATTTCAGTCTCGGAACATAAATGTCGGTTTCTTTGCCTAAATCAACTTCAACCTTGGTTTTTGATTTGATGTCGTAGGCGAAAACGGACACCAGCGCGTTTTGTTCTCCGGCCTTCGGATATTTAAGGGTGTGTTTCCCCGGATAGATTGCATTTTCATTAAATGACGCATTTTCCCCATGAAACATCTTCATCGAGTATTGTTTAACTTCTGTTTCATCAAAACGGATGTAGGCCAAAAACTTGCTATCGGGCGACCAGGCAAAGGCTTTGCTGAAACTGAATTCTTCTTCGTACACCCAATCCGGAACACCATTAATGATTTCGTTTTGCTTGCCATCGGTGGTCACCTGGTTTTCGGTTCCAAAGCGAATGGTTTTTATAAACAGATTATTGTCTCGTACAAAAGCAATTCGTTCACCGTCGGGCGAAAAGGTGGCTTCCTGCTGTTTTCCTTTGGCTGATAATTCCGCCAATTCTTCGGTTACCGAATTCCAAACATAGTATTTAGCGGTGTAAGAGTGCCGGTAAATCTTCTCTTTAGCGGTTGTTAAAAGGATTTTTGTTTCATCCTGGCTAAACGAATAGGCCGAGAAATAATTGATTGCCGGTTGATCGATTTGATCCAGGTCAAAAACCGTTTCAACTTTTTTGCCATCTTTGTAGCTATATTTGACAATACGTTTGCCATCTTCAAGCGTGGTATAGTAAAGTCCGTTGGCTGAAGAATAAATTTCTTCAACTTCTTGCTCAAGAAATGTGTTTCGTTGTTCGAAGTCAGCAATGGATAATTTTTTTTGCGCTGCAGCTGGGTAACCAATCGCGAGAATAAGGAATAAAGTAAATACGGTTCTATACATGGTAAAACTTATTTTAGCCGTCAAAGCTTTGTTTTTTTTTTGAAAAATGAAAGTTGAAAACAATAATAATTTGGAATATAAGTTCTCAAATCATGGAATAATTACAACGTAATTCCGGTTGATTTATTGGATTTGAAGAGTTAGATATTTATTGAAGTGATTATGCAGGGAGTGATTTAGTATCAACAAATTTTAAAACACAATGAAAAAACTAGTTGTTCTGATTTTTTTAGTAAGCGTAGTGAAAATAACCAGCGCTCAATCCGATGTTATTGAATATCTTAAAGCGGGTACCGAAGATGCGAGTACCCTGATCCAACCTTACCTGGATCCCTTTGCCAAAGGATTGGGTGATGGGTTAAACAATGGCTGGTATTATACGGCTGAAACGCATAAGCGGTTGGGATTTGATTTTTCTGTGAGCGTTAGTGCGGTTAAAGTGCCTGGCTCAGCCAAAACCTACGATCTGAGTGAGATGAGCTTTCAGAATATTCGTTTGGCCGATCCTGCCGATGCGATTGCACCAACCATTGCCGGGGATGAAATGTCCGGGCCACGACTGGATTTATTGAATCCAAATAACCCGAATGAAACCATCCGTTCGTTTAATTCGCCTCAAGGTTTGAAGTTGGATATTATTCCTGTTCCGGTGGCACAACTGGGAATTGGGCTGTTGCCGCACACTGATGTGCTGGTTCGCTATGTTCCCAAACTCAAGTTTAATGAGGATGGCAGCGATGAGGACGAAACCCAGGTTGGCCTGTTTGGACTGGGAGTGAAACACAGTTTCAAGGATTGGATTCCAGCCATTAAGCACTTACCGTTTGATGCCGCTATTTTTGCTTCTTTTTCAAATATTTCAGCAACTTCTGACATCGATTTTTCGCCCAGCGACTATGATGTTGATCGTCCGGATTATGTGCAGGATGAAAACCAGCAGTTAGACATTCAGACGAGCACGTTGAAAGTAGGCCTGATCGTTTCAAAGAAAGTTGCTTTTATCACCTTTTTCGGAGGAATAGGAAACAGCCAAAGCAAGTCCGATGTGAATTTGACCGGAAAGTACCCAATTGTAAACGATTATGCTGATGGAGAAATTGTTTTTGTAGATTTGGTTGATCCAGTCAAATTGAAATTTGATTCATCCAATATTAGCTTGGATGCGGGTTTACGCTTGAAGATGGCTTTCTTCAATATCTTTGCTTCAATTAATAAGGCGGAATACACCTCGTTGAATGCCGGAGTTTCGCTGAGCGTCCGATAAAACAGCCAAATGAATCAAAGAATATAAAAAAGGGTGCTGATCAGTGCCCTTTTGTTCGTCTTATCCCTTTAAATTATAGACTGACACTTGTCGTGGTCAGCTAATAATAGTTATCTTTGCAGCCTGAAAATAAAATCCATAATTAAATACGGATGATTAAAATAACATTACCAGATAACAGTGTTCGCGAGTTTGAAAGTGGAATTACTGGCTTGGAGATTGCGAAAGCAATTAGTAACCGGTTGGCAAAAGAGGTGTTGGCCATTTCGGTTAACGATTCCGTTTGGGATTTGAACCGCCCGATTCGCGAAGATGCCAGCATCAAGCTTTATACCTGGGACGACCGTGAAGGCAAAGACACCTTTTGGCATTCTTCGGCCCACTTGATGGCTGAGGCCATCGAAAGTTTTTATCCGGGAACCAAATTTGGTATTGGGCCTACGGTTGATACCGGATTTTATTATGACATCGATTTACCGGAAGGCAAACAACTTTCAGAAAAGGAACTAGAAAGGATTGAGCAAAAAATGATTGAGCTGGCTCGTCAGAAAAATGAGCTGGTTCGTCAGGATATTTCAAAAGAGGATGCTTTGTCCATGTTCACTGAGAAAAATGATGAGCTCAAGCAAGAGCTGATCAGCGAATTGGAGGACGGAACCATCACCCTGTACAACCAGGGAAATTTTACTGACTTGTGCCGTGGGCCGCACTTGCCCAATACCGGCTATGTGAAAGCGGTGAAGCTAACTTCGATTGCAGGAGCATACTGGCGAGGCGATGAAAAAAACAAAATGTTGACCCGCGTGTACGGCGTGACTTTTCCGAAGCAAAAATTGCTTGACGAATACCTGGTGATGCTGGAAGAAGCCAAGAAACGTGATCACCGGAAAATCGGGAAGGAAATGGAGCTGTTTACCTTCTCGCAGGCAGTAGGGCAGGGCTTACCCATGTGGTTGCCAAAAGGAGCCATGCTTCGTCAGCAGTTGGAGGACTTTCTGAAAAAAGTACAAAAGAAATTTGGCTACGAGCAGGTCATCACCCCACACATTGGTGACATCAATTTATATAAAACTTCCGGTCACTATGCCAAGTACGGTGCCGATTCGTTTCAAACAATAAAAACTCCCGCCGAAGGCGAAGAGTACATGCTGAAACCAATGAACTGCCCGCATCACTGTGAATTGTATAAATTCAAACCACGGTCGTACAAGGATTTGCCCGTTCGTATGGCGGAATTCGGAACAGTATATCGCTATGAGCAAAGTGGAGAGCTGCATGGTTTGACACGGGTGCGTGGATTTACTCAGGATGATGCACACATATACTGTCGTCCGGATCAATTGAAAGATGAATTTAAAAAGGTGATTGATATTATCTTCATCATTTTTAAAGCCTTGAAGTTTGAAGATTTCACGGCTCAAATTTCCTTGCGTGATCCGAATAAGCCAGAGAAGTACATTGGATCGACTGAGAACTGGGACAAAGCCGAGCAAGCGATCATTGAAGCAACCCAGGAGAAAGGCTTAAAAACAACCACCGTGTTGGGAGAAGCCGCTTTCTATGGTCCAAAACTGGATTTCATGATTAAAGATGCTTTGGGTCGGAACTGGCAGCTCGGAACCATTCAGGTGGATTACAACTTGCCGGAACGATTCAAGCTCGAATACATTGGAGCCGACGACAACCGCCACCGCCCGGTGATGATTCACCGCGCACCCTTTGGTTCGATGGAACGTTTTGTGGCTGTTTTAATTGAGCATACCGCCGGAAAGTTCCCCTTGTGGTTAACACCCGATCAGGTGGTTATCCTGCCAATTAGTGAAAAGTACAATGAATATGCAGAAAATCTTTCAGGTTTTCTAAATAATTCCGATATTCGCAGCTTAATTGACGACCGGAATGAAAAGATCGGCCGTAAAATCCGGGATAACGAGTTGAAACGTATCCCGTATTTGTTAATAGTAGGTGAAAAAGAGGCAGAGTCGGGTTTGGTCGCTGTACGAAAGCAGGGCGAAGGAGATCAGGGAACGATGACCAAAGAAGAATTTGCTGAATTCATCAACACGGAAGTGAAAGAACAATTAGCATCATTTTATAACTAAAAAAGAATAGGAGGTTTTTCTTATCGCAATAAAAAAACGCCCATATCGAGGAGGAAGAAGAGTGGACACTGCTCCACAGCATAATATCAATCAGCGTATACGTGCTCAGCAGGTACGCTTAGTTGGTGATAATATTGAAAATCAAGGAGTATATCCATTGTCGGAAGCATTGAAAATGGCTGATGAAATGGAATTAGACTTGGTTGAAATTTCACCCAACGCCGATCCTCCGGTTTGTAAAGTTATAGATTACAAGAAGTTTCTTTATCAGCAAAAGAAGAAACAAAAAGAAATGAAAGCCAAAGCGGTGCAGGTTGTGGTCAAGGAAATTCGGTTTGGTCCGAATACCGATGATCACGATTTTGAATTCAAGCTAAGGCATGCTGAGAAGTTCTTAAAAGATGGCTCAAAAGTGAAGGCCTATGTGTTCTTTAAAGGTCGCTCGATTTTGTTTAAAGAGCAGGGCGAAATTTTACTTTTACGTTTTGCCACGGAATTGGAAGAACTCGGAAAGGTTGAGCAAATGCCTCGCTTGGAAGGGAAAAGAATGACTATGTTTATTACACCTAAAAAGAAGAAATAACATTCTTCGAATATAAAAATTTAGAAAGATGCCAAAAATGAAGACAAAATCCGGAGCAAAAAAGCGGTTTAAATTAACCGGCACCGGGAAACTGAAAAGGAAGCATGCTTTTAAAAGTCATATTTTGACTAAAAAAAGCACCAAGCAGAAGAGAAACCTGACCTACTGGGGAACGGTTGCCAAATCTGATGAGAAAAATGTGAAGCTGATGCTTAACATGAAATAATCACATCCTTTTCGAATTTATTTAGAGTATATAACAGAGGGAATTAGCTGTAAAGATCCCGAGCACTCGGGACGCTAACCACTCATAAATTAAAGATTATGCCAAGATCAGTAAATCACGTAGCATCTCGGGCTCGTAGAAAAAAAATCCTCAAGCAAACAAAAGGTTATTGGGGTGCCCGTAAAAACGTTTGGACAGTAGCAAAAAACGCTCATGAAAAAGCATTGGTTTATGCTTACCGTGACCGGAAAACAAAAAAGAGAAACTTCCGCGCATTGTGGATTCAACGTATTAACGCTGCAGCGCGTCAAGAAGGTTTAAGTTATTCTCAGTTAATCGGTTTGTTGAAAAAGAACAACATCGATATTAACAGAAAGGTATTAGCTGATTTAGCCTTGAACCAGCCTGAAGCATTTAAAGCTGTCGTTGGAAAAGTAAAGTAAGTAGAAATTACAGGTGCAATAAACAGTATAAAAAAACCTCGCAACTTGCGAGGTTTTTTTATGCCTTTGATTTTGTTTTTATAGGTTGACCCACTGCTTGATTTTTGAGCTGGCAACAATGCCATCTATTACGCCCATGTTTCCAATGGCATCTAACAATGGTGTGGGAACAGGCTCGTTACGCAGGATGGCATGCGAAAAGGCATCGCCCTGCAAAGTGTACTGATCAACCGGTTCAAAAGTAAACGATTCGGTTTTTTCCCGGGTGCGGAGGGTGATTCTGGTTGATTCATTTGGTGGAGCATTCACC
>JAGXIR010000175.1 GCA_024635605.1 Sunxiuqinia sp. | reverse complement strand
CTCATCCTTATACATCAACATGCCCGCCATTTCGCTCTCTGACCGAGGATTAAAATACAAGCTGGTGGCACACTCAAACTGGTGGTGCTGCAACCGTCGGCCAACAAAGGCTGGCGATTTCAATTCGTTCGATGCCACATCAGCACAATTCAGGGTTAAAAAATCAGGATTCTCACTTAAAGAATAAAGGTTGGAGGCCGGGCTCCGCAAGGTCATCCACTCCAATCCCAATTTTGTTGTATCGAAATCATCATGCTGCTCAAAATTGCCAAAGGTCGGTGAGTCAACTCGCTTCACGCCCTCCATCTGAATAATCCTGGGTACAAGCTCATCTTCGCTGATCATGTATGGAAAACCATCTTTACTCCAGCGAACCGGCATCAAAAATGTTTCCCGTCCCAGGTTTTCAAATTGGTTGTCGATTGGACGGCAGGCCAGAAAAACCGACCACCATTGCCCGTTGTCCTTTTGAATCAAATCAGCATGTCCGGCACTTGTAATTGGCCGCTCACGTTGTGGATCCAAGTGCAGCTGGGTCAAAATCGGATTCTTTTTCCAGGGCTGAAACTCTCCCATTGGCGAATCACCTTTAAAAATGACTTCACGATGATTAACTGACGTGCCGCCTTCGGCACACATCAAATAATATTTCCCCGTGATTTTATAGAGGTGCGGCCCTTCAATCCAAATGGGTTTATCAGCCAAATTAACTCCGCCGTTGACAAGCATGACACTGGGCCCAACTGTTTTATCTGTTTCAACATCAAACTGGGTGACGCGAATAGCCCGGTGTCCGCCATAGGTTGAACCGCCATCAGGAACATCGTTATTGACGATGTAAGCCCTGCCATCCTCGTCAAAAAAGAATGAAGGATCAATTCCACCAACATCGCGCAGCCAAATGGGGTCAGACCAAGAGCCAAACGGATCTTTAGTTTTCACAAAGAAATTACCACGACGAATATTAGTCGTGATCATGTACCAGGTTTTGTTGTGGGGATTATAACTGATTGCAGGGGCAAAAATACCTTCACTGGTCCGCTGTTCGTCAAGCGGCAATTGCTCGGGTCGGTCAAGCACATGACCAATCTGTTCCCAGTTGAGCATATCGGTACTGTGAAAAATAGGGACTCCAGGAAAATAGGAAAAGGTAGACGTTACCAGGAAGTAATCCTTCCCATTGGTACAAACACTGGGATCAGAATACCATCCCGGCAAGATTGGGTTGTAAAAATAATCGTCACCGGGAAGTGGATTCTCCTTATAAAAATCATCATCGCCCTTGTAGGTGAAATAGTCGAAGTGAGCGACCAGGCTATCTGAAACGAAATCGGGTCTTCCGGCCTTTGCTCCCAAAGTACATGATAAAAAGGAAACGGATATACCTGATAACAGAATAACTCCACAAAGAATAATAGAAAACTTCGTTTTCAATTCTTTCATCATTTTAGGTTAACTAGCATTAGTTCTATCTCTTCTTTTATGAATAAAGCTCATGCCTTCTCTTAAGATGATGCTAAATTCATATGGTCAAAACTAAGTTCTCCTGTTAATGATGGCTCCTACTTTAAGATATTTGATTGTCATTTTAAGATATGGCTTCGATACTGGACGCCTTGAGCTGATATTTCGCCGTAATTTTGCCACTTGCTCGGGTGATGCTGTCCCACAATAAGAATGACTTCCAGATCGGAAGCATTAAATTAGTTGAGTTTTCTTCAAACCACTTCAGGTAGGTGGCCGCGAGTTTCGAGCGTCTAATTTGGTCGACAAGCGATGCAAAGAAGAAGTGCCTGGCTTGTGTTGCATGCTCCCGGCGTTATCCCTCGCGTCCGTGCAAGTTGTTTCTTGAGGTAGCGGTTCCCCCGGTAACAATCAGATTCTAGTCGCGTTTGATAAAATAGAGTATGGCCAGACTTTCAAAGGAGTTCAATAATGCGCTGACTGATTATACTTTATTGAGCAATTGGAGGTAGTTGAATTTCAATTTCTTAAAATTTCATCACTTTTACCCAAAAATGAGAATTAAGAGATTTGTGATGGTGATTTTCCGTAATGTTTCCGAAAAACCATACCAAAATAACTTACACTGGCGAAACCACATAGCTCACTAACTTCGGTTACACTATATTCTTTCGATTTTAATAAATCTAAAGCATGATCGAGGCGAACAGATCTAATAAAATCAGTTGGCGATTGATTTGTAAGCGCTTTTATTTTTTTATATAATAGAGAAGAGCTTACATTCATTGCCATTGCAAATTCATCTCTGGAAAAGCCAGGATTATCGATATTGTCCCGAATGACTTCAACGATTCGTTTCAAGAATTGATCGTTGAGCTCATTTCCCAGAACAACTTCATCCTCTCTATGCTTAATAATTTTCAACGCCTTATCGCGAATAGCCTCCCGGTTTTTTATAATCGATTTAATTCGCTGCTGAAGTAATGTGACATCAAATGGCTTAGTCAGATAATCATCTGCACCAAGCCCCAGCCCCTTCAATTGCTGTGCTTTGCCGACCAAAGAGGTTAGTAATATTACTGGAACATGAGATGTTTCATAAGTAGATTTCATTTTGCTGCACAATTCGAAACCATCCATATTGGGCATCACAATGTCTGAAACAACCAAATCGGGCGCTTCTTTCTGGATCATTTCCCAGGCTTGCTGTCCATCATGGGCGACACTGATATGAAATTGACGAGCCATCGCCGTATACAGAAACCCTCTCAAATTGTCGTTATCCTCAACAACCAAAACACTCATCTTTGGTAAGAGCGCCAGATCATCCTGAACACTACTATCAACTAACTCAATTTCCATGGGTTGGAGCAAAGGTTGAATAGGCTCGTGGCTGGTCTTCCGGCCTGTTCCAGATCTATTTACTCTTTTATAGGGTATTGTTACCTGAAAAGTAGAACCAACATTCAATTGGCTGTCAAAGCTGATCCTCCCTTGATGCAAATCCACATAATTTTTCACAAGCAGCAAGCCGATTCCCGAACCAACAATCTTTGAGTTGACCGCATTTTCGCCACGAAAGAATTCCTTAAACAACTGTTTTTGGGCCTTTTTATCCACACCAATGCCATGATCTTGTACCTCCAGTACCCATTTGCCGGGCAAACATTCCAACGAGACCAGTACCGACTTTCCTGGCGAAGAATACTTAATCGCATTTGAAACCAGATTATCAACCACTTTTTCGATCATGGATTCATCGAAAGCGGTAATAAACTCAGAGCTGTTAGAAGTGAATTTTAATTCGATATTCTTACCTCTTGCATACGATTCAAACATCATTACCCTGCTCTCTGTCGTTTTTGCAATATCGTTCATCGATAAAGAGAGCTTTTCTTTTCCAACATCGACTTTCTGAAAATCCATTAATTGGGTAACCACACTTGAAAGACGTTGAGCCTGTTCTGTTGCCAATTGTAGGTAAAAACGACTGTTATCATCCATGGCCGAACTCTTGTTTAGTTCCTCTATTGGTCCATTTATCAGGGTCAACGAGGTTCGAATATCATGCGCCGTGTTGGCAAAGAAGCGGATCTTCTCTTCCGAATGTTGCTTCTTCAGATGATCGATATAATACAAAAATCCAAAAATACTCACCCCCAACACAACGCTAAATATTATCAGTCTGAACCACCACGTTTCCCAGAAAGGAGGAATCAGATGAAGGATTATCTCGCGCTCGTCAATTGTTTGTGTCAATGAACTATCAACCATCCGGATTCGAAGTGAATAGGTTCCACTGCTAATATTTGAATACGATAAAATTCTATTGTTGGAAGGCTTACTCCAGTCATTATCTAAACCTTCCACTTTCCATGAAAATTTGGAACCAGGAGCACTAACTCCAAGCGGAACCAACTCAAGGGAAAATGTGTTTTGGTAATACTTCAATGAGATTTCTTTCAGACTATCCAATGGAGTATCCAATGCAAAACTTGATTGGTTACGGATAGACCGGCCAGAAACTGTCATATCCTGAAAAAAGATTCTTCCCTCATATTGATTTATGGGAAGCGCAGCCGGATCGAAACTCAATGCCCCTTTATCTGTTCCCCAAATCAGCTTTCCATTCCTTAAATTATAATACGAACGCCGGTTAAAGGAAACATTAGACAATACCGGTAAAGAACTGAAGGTCATAATACTGTCCCCACTCTCATTCAACCGGCATAACCCCTGCTCTGTTCCAACCCAAAAATAGCCCGTCGAAAATGTGATACTGTTTACAAAATTCGAAGGCAATCCTGAGTCAACCGAAATCTTCTTTAATTCCTTAGATATTAAATTATACAGAAGAACTCCACTCCCACTTGTACATAACCAAGCGACACTATCCTTCACAAGAATATCATGAACGATAAACCCGTCTAACAATCTTTGATTAACTCCCGTTTCAACGTCAAGCATTGATAAGCCGGTTGGACCACCAATCAACATGCTACCCCTTCGGTATTCCTCAATCGCTTTGATGGAAAAATTCCGATATGACCTAAATATCTCGTCAGAAGCTGAATAGCAAATTAAATCGCCTTCAGCTCCGCCAATCCAAATATTACCCTGACTGTCTTTCTCAATATCAAGAATGAAATTGTTGTTAAACGCTCCTTGCGTTTCCTCAACGGAATAGTGTTTTAATTCCGCTCCTGTCTTGCGATCGAGCAAATACAACCCGGAAGAATAGGTTCCAGCCCAAATTATCCCTTTATCATCTTCACATAAATCATGAAAGACCTGAGCATGATGCCTTGCATTATAATAGAAAGACTTCCAGCGGTTTGTGGATACATTCCAGTGACTGATACCATTGTTTGTCGCAAACCAAAGATTTCCCTCAGAATCCTCCAATATGCTATTAACATCATTATTGATCAACGCATTCGTCTTATTGTAATTGATCTCCGTAATCACTGGACTTGCCTGATCAAAATAAGAAACGCCAGCACTGTAGGTGCATACCCAAACACGATTTTTGTCATCACAATAAACGTCATAAACACCATTCCCTTTCAAAGAGTGCGGGTCATCCAGATTTTCTTTATAGACCGCCATGACCTTTCTGCTGAGTTTGTTGATTCTCCATAACCCTTGCCCATCAATCCCGACAAGAATCGTTGTATCCGTGTTGGCTTCAATAGCCATTATTGGTTGAGCGGGAATCCCTGGGACGTGCTTTACTTTTAGGCTGTCCCCCTCGTCCACCAGGCACAAAAGTCCATCCATAGCAGTCCCTATCCACAACGTCTTCTGCTTTTTGTCATAAAACATTTGATTAGCATCGTAATTGGCATCATCTGAGAAAGTGAAGTAAGCCGTTTGCGAAAAACTGCGTGTATCTAAAATCTTTATCTGCCCATTAATCGCATAAAACATATTCACGGCGTCGTACCACTCAATGCAATTAATAAGGCCACTTTGCAAGACCACTTTGAGTCCATTTTCCGCGTCGAAACAATACAGACCAAACGAAGACGCGATCCACAATTTACCTTCTTGATCAACAAGTAATCGAGTCACCACTAGAAAAGGGTTTGAGAGGCTTCTTGAAAGGTTGGCAACCAGCTCAAAGGTATCCTGGATTGAAGTATATTTAAAGATCTGTCCGTTATTTGTATAAGCATATAAAACCGAATTGGCATAAACTAGATGAACCGTTAAGACATCTTCTGATTCATATGGAAGTTGATAGGTTCTGATATCCCCTGGTGTATGTCTAACAATTCCCATTTTCGATGATATCCAAATGAATCCATAGTCATCGCTTAACACCTGATTGGTTTCTCGCATGGAAAAACCGTATTCATCATTCAGGTTATAAAACTGAACATTATTCGCACCTTCAGCCTGAAAAACCAGAATGTTCAGTAGAGTGAAAACACCAACAATGGCAATATTGAGCTTCAAAATCATAT
>JAGXIR010000018.1 GCA_024635605.1 Sunxiuqinia sp. | reverse complement strand
GATTCTCGAAAAAACGGATTGAAAACACTATGTTCAAACTATTGACTGGTAGGTGATTGTAAGCAAACCCTGTTTAGTCCAACATACCCTCCAATGCAAAGCGTATGCAAGCAACGCTTGATTAGAGGCTAAGTGTTATGCTTTGTTAATTGCATATCGCTTTCATCCTTCAAATAGTTCGAGATTTTTATTGCCGTAACTCCATCAATACTTTTTCTTGATTCAAATAATGGCATTTGATAAACAGAACACAGGTCCTTATATTGATTCATTATAAATTCACTATGCTCAGAAAATCTCCTGTTAATCTTATATTCAGGATCAACATTGTCAGGGATAACAGAAAGATTTCTGTGGTTATCTTTACTTAAATATTCGATTAAGGCCAAAATTGTTTCAACTTCTGAAGATTCAATTTTTCGTCTTTCTGGCAATACATTCTTGTCCAGAAAATCGGCTATTCCTTTAATCTTATCAATCTCCCTAATATCATTGATGATTGCAATAAGCCTTTTAATATCTATAACATCTTCTTTATGATTGAAGTCTTTTCCAAACTTCGTTCTGTAATCTTTTGCGTCTTTTGAAATGAGCAATAGTTTTAGTTTAAAATCTTTGTTCTCAGGGTTAGCAAAAAAACCATCAATGGCCTCTTTAATTTTAACATTGTCATTTTGTGATGTTACCTGAATTACAATTTTATTTTTTTCGTCAATTAGGTCAATATGAGCAAAATTATTTTCTTCAAAATTTGTATTGTCAAAAGTGTATCCAATAGTATTAAATAAGTCTCTGTAAAAGTTTTCTGCAAAAACGTTGATGTCAGTAAGATTCAAGGTATTAAATTCAGTTACTTCTGTCTTTAGATAAGAAAGTCTCCTAATTATTACTGATATGTATGTTTGTCTGTTGTCCATCTTTTCGTTGTAAAGATAATTCTTCTAAGTTTTTATCTTTTGAATTATTCAATTAATTTGAGAACGTTTCTTAAATCGGCTTGCACCCACGCCGCCCTTAACAAAAAGGCTTCCACTATCGCTGAACTTCGTTTCAGAGCAATTCAAACGTAAATGGTTCTCCCCGCTTATACTCGCGCGTTGCCTTTTTGCCCAAAATATCTTTTAAATATTTGGGATGAGCGCCATATCCTGGGCGTATGGAGCGGATATTCTCTGGCCTAAACACTTCTCCTTTGTTAATGTCTTCAACCACAAAAAGTGATCTCGAAAATTTCAGGCTCGCCCTCGCTTTTTCTGTCAGTTCATAGTTTACATAGCCAACAGCTTTTTCGGCCTGCCGAACGACCTTCACCATTTCAGAAAATTCCTTTTCATCGAGCGAAAACGAAGCATCTGGTCCACCAATGGATTTGTCTAGAATAAAGTGCTTTTCGATGACCCGTGCGCCCATAGTGACTGCAGCCACAGGAGCAACAATGCCCAAGGTGTGGTCGGACAAGCCGACCTCAACGTCGAAGCGTTTTTTCAGATCAGGAATCGTGGCCAAATTGGCTTCTTCAATTGGAGCAGGGTAAGAAGAAGTACATTTCAGCAGGGTAATATTCTGATTTCCTGTATCACGGCAGGTTTTTACGGCCAGTTCAATGTCTTCCAGTTCAGCAATTCCGGTTGAAATAATCATAGGCCGGCCTTTGGATGCGGTGTATTCAATGAGTGGAATATCCTGAATCTCGAAGGAAGCTATTTTATAAGCCGGCGGATCGAAACGCTCCAAAAAATCAACAGCAGTTTTATCAAATGGAGTCGAAAAGCAGATCAATCCTTCCGCATGGGCCACCCGAAACAATTCCTCGTGCCACTCCCAGGGAGTGTAGGCTTCTTTGTAAAGATCGTAAAGTGTTCGCCCTTCCCAAATCGACCCTTTTAGAACATCCTTGAAATATTTGTTGTCACAATCAATCGTTAAGGTATCTGCCGTATAGGTTTGCAGTTTAATGGCATCTGCCCCTGCCCGTTTGGCCGCCCGAATGGTTTCAACTGCAATTTCAATTTGTTGCCCGTGGTTGGCTGAAAGTTCAGCGATAATAAGGCACTTCTCCTTTAAATCATGTGTTCCGATCATCATTGTGCTTCTTTTTTAAAAACCTGACAACAAACGCCATTGACAACATCATCCCGTTCAAAATTAAATCCGGCTTTCAAGAATGACCGAACGGATGCTTCATTGTTCTTTTTAATGAATGCGCAAACAGGCACTAAATTCGTTTGGCCCTTCCAAAACCTGGCACAAGCCAAATCAATAATAGCAGACGCGAATCCTTTCCCTCGATATTCGGGGGCTATTACAATTCCAATCGTGGCTTCCGTATCTATTTCAAATCTCACGAATCCTATTTTTGTATTTCCCAAAGATACAATGTACATCTTTGATTGATCGCTTTTAAGTTTTTTCCTAAACCATTCGGAGTGTTCTACAAAAGAAATCGTTGAAGAATAGAACGAATTCTTTCGTGTTTCCGAATCATTGGCCCATTGAAAGGTAATTTCAAGATCAGAGCTGTTGGCTTCCCGCATTGCTATTTTTTCCATCATAAGTTGAGAAATACTTGCTGAATTCGTTGCTTCGATTTTTGATCCAATGCCTGGCGTTGCTTCTCTCTTATGGACGAGAGCTTCTGTTGATTTCCAATGAGCCCGATTGCCCTGCTGACGATTGCCTTGCCCGAACAACTCTGCAAATCGCCAATGCCAAAAGCAAGTTCATGTTCCACTAAAGCATGGTAAATCGATTTCTGGTTGTCGACAAAATAACCTGTAATGAAAGGTAACCGCGCGGCACATGCCTCAATGGCCGTCGTGCTTGAAGGGAAAATGCCAAGCGTCGATTTGTGCATCAGGTGGCAAACTTCGCTCGCTGAGAGATTTTGAAACAGCTTAACGTGATCCGGCACGCGCATGCGTCCCGGATCATGGTTTTTGATCAGGGCAATCTGTCCATTATATTCTTGCTCGACGAATGACTGGATAATTTTTTCAGAAATATTGGCAGGGTCTGCCCCTCCAATCATGATCATCAATTCATATTTCTTTATCTTTTCTTCAGAATTCTGAAGAAAATCCTTCCGCAATAACGCATATTCAAAGCCCAGGAGCAATCGCGTGTTTGGTTCTTTGGAGTATGCCGAAGCGTCAACCCCTGGTGCATGGTTAATTACCACATCAGCTACAAAGTGTTTGTCATGCAGATCGTCGATACAAACCACTCTGCCGCCTTTGGCTTTAACGGATTTTTGGTATTCGGTGGTAAAATAATAATTGTCCAGCACCACAATTTCATCGCCTTTCAGCAAGGACAAAAAACCTTCGAAATGAGAATCATCCTCCGCTAAATCGATCCGGCTATGGCATACTTTTTCAATTTCGGCAACCTGGTATTCCGAAGGCTGGCATGTGGCAAAAATGCAATGGAACTGTTCTTTCAGCATTTCGGCCAGGGCCAATGTACGGGTAAAGTGCCCCATCCCAATAACAGGACCACCGTCGGCCCGGAATATGATTGTACGTTTAGCCATTGAGCAACTTATACTTTAGTTCGGCCAGTTTCCAGTCGGGTTCGTTGTCAATATCTTGCACTTCAGTCTCGGGAAGAACGATGGCGCTTCCGTTTTTACAGAACATTGTCTTTTGGTCAAGTAAAGCCTTGTTTCTGACCCAGTAAAATGATCCGGAATCATGATAAGTTGGTTTCAAATCCTGACTTCTGGTTGTCAGGTGTTCTGGCCAAATCATTTTTAGCTTGTTGTCGTCATTAAATTCCAATGCCCTTAAAATGGGATAAGAAAATGCCACCACCGGTACGACCGATTCCAGATCTTCATCAACAAGTTTTTCAAATGCTTCGTTTATTCGGCTTGGAGTGGTTAAGGGTGCTGTGGGGAGAATACAGCAAATGTTTTCAACTGATTTTCCTGTTTTTTTGTATTGGTTAACCACTTCAATGAGCACATCGGCCAGAGTCGCAAAATCGTTGGCATTCTCTTTCGAGCGCAAAAAAGGCACCTTGGCGCCGTATTTCAGAGCCACTTCAGCAATTTCCTCATCATCGGTTGACACCATCACTTCATTAAACAGTTGGCTTTTCAATGCGGCCTCAATGGAATAAGCGATCATAGGTTTCCCCAGAAAATCTTTGATGTTCTTACGAGGGATGCGCTTGCTTCCGCCACGGGCTGGTATGATTGCAATTCGATTCAATACATTTTATTTTACTTATTTTTCTCTAGCAAAAACCAAGAGATATCATCCTGTGGAAACATCGTGTCACGATGATATGAAAACCCATAATCTCTCAAAGTAAAATCGTTATACTTATCTAAAAATTCACCCGCAAAATCCCTTTTAAAAAGATATCCAATATGGTTCCTGTAATTTAATTCAACGGGGGTAGGATTGTAATATTCAGCAATACAGACATACCGACTGGATGAATCATGAATCTTCTGATAAACACTTGGCAAACTTTCGGGAGACATATGGATAAGAACGCCTTTCGTAAAAACGAAGTCTCTTTTCTCGCTGACATTGAAATCTAGAATTGATTCGTTGAAAACAATTGAATCAGACAAATTCTTTTTTAATAAATGACAAGCTTTCTGATTGATCTCAACTCCTTCAAGTAAAGCATTGGGCAATAGTTTTCGAATTGCCATCAAATTCATTCCGACATTTGCACCAAATTCAATAACTGAGTCAATCGAACGAGTCAAATTAAGTATTTTGGAGAATAAATTGATATTACTGGCAAGCAATAAATCGCTTGTATTTCTCTCAATATAATTATTCCCAAAATCACCAGACCAAAAGGCCTCTTGTTTAGTTTTAAGTTTCGACATCAGATTATTATTTTTTATGATTCTTTACCTTTTCGATCACATAGTTTTGCTCATCATCTGTCAAGCTTGAAAAGATTGGTAAGCTAAGGCACTTTTCGTAATAAGCTTCTGCAATAGGCATTTGTCCTTTTTGCCACCCAAAACTACGATAATATGGCATGGTGTGTAATGGGATATAATGAATTTGAGTGTCAATTTGATTTCCCCTTAGCCAATCATAAAGCCCAGCCCTGTCTTCAACTTGAATGACATACAAGTGCCAAGCATGACTTACTTTATTATTACAATTGGGAAGCTTGATCCCATCCACATCGCGGAATGCATTGTCGTATTTTTCAGCAATTTCCTTTCTCCGCTGAATTCCTTTCGCTGCTTTTTTCAATTGGCTGTTTCCCAAAGCTGCCTGAAAATCAGTCAGCCGGTAATTAAAGCCCAGCTCCTGCATTTCGTAGTACCAGCCAGGAAAAGTTTCAGGTTCTCCCGATGAATCGGGACTCCCTTTGGTCGCAAAGTTTAAAGTTTCAAGTTGAAGTCCATAAGCGGCTTCAATAGAATTTTGGAAAGCCTGTGCATCTTTTGTGATGCCATGGGTGCGGAGCATCAACAGTTTTTGGTAGAGCTTTTCGTTATTGGTGGTGACCATACCGCCTTCGCCACAGGCAATGTGCTTCACAGGGTGAAAGGAAAAAACGGTTAAATCAGCAAATTTCCCATTCCCACACAATTGCTTGCTCCCGTTTGAATCGTGGAAGTAGCCACCGGGGGCGTGACACGCATCTTCAATAATCCACAAACCATGCTGATCTGCCAATCTCCGAAAACCTTCCATGTCAACTGGGAAGCCGGCAAAATCAACCGGGATAATTCCTTTATACGTCCCTTGGGGCGATCTTTCAAGGAGCTGCTCTACTTTCTGAATATCTAAACAATAATTTTCCGGATCAATATCCGAAAAAACAACTTCTCCTCCACAAAAACGAATACAATTGGCGCTGGCAGCAAACGTATTGGGCGTTGTAATAACCTTATCCCCCGGCTTGACATCAAGAGCCAAGGCCGACAAATGCAGTGCTGCCGTGCCGTTTGATACTGCAACGGCAAACTTGGCACCAACATACGAAGCAAATGCGTTCTCAAACTCCCTGATCTCGGGACCTTGTGTAAGAAAATCACTCTTTAATACACGAACAACCGCGTTGATGTCTTCTTCTGTAATCTGCTGTCTTCCGTAGGGAATTGGCTTCATTTCTATTGTGGATTAAAATTTGAATCTACATGTTCAACAATCTTGGCTCGCAAAGACTCAACGGTTTCCCACTCAGAATTAGTACCGGAATTGTATTTAAACCCCTCCGGCACCGGCACCGCTTGATGATGATTCAAATAATCATCGGTTTTATTCGAAAATGATACCGATGGTAAAATCGCGTAATAGTTCCCCAGATCAATGGTGTTCAGGGCATCGGTTTCCGTAATCATCTCCTCATGCAATTTTTCTCCCGGACGAATTCCAACTATTTCAGTTTGACAAGAAGGAGCAATTGCCTTGGCCACATCCATTATTTTGTATGATGGTATTTTAGGAACAAAAATCTCTCCTCCCAAATGATTTCCTATAGCATACAAAACCAGGTCAACGCCCTCCTGCAGCGAAATATTAAAACGTGTCATCTCAGCGTGTGTAACCGGCAACACACCATCCTTTCTTTTATCCATGAAGAAAGGAATAACAGATCCTCGCGAGCCCATAACATTTCCGTAGCGTACGGCCGAAAAACGGATAGCACGACTTCCTTTGATGTTATTTGCCGCAGTGATCAACTTATCGGAAACCAACTTGGTGGCTCCGTACAAGTTTATTGGGGCGCAAGCCTTGTCGGTAGATAAGGCAACGACATGCTTAACGTTGTTGGCCAAAGCTGCATCAATCACATTTTGAGCCCCGTACACATTGGTTTTGACACATTCGTCGGGGTTATATTCTGCCGTATCGACCTGTTTGATGGCTGCTGCGTGTATAATCACATCAATGCCTTCGCAGGCACGCTTCAAGCGAGCCGCATCGCGCACATCACCAATAAAAAATCGTAGTTGAGAATATTGTGCCGGCGGATATTTTTGCCGCATCTCCGATTGCTTTAATTCATCACGTGAGTAGATTACAATTCGTCGAACCTCAGGATATCGGGCGAGAATTGTTTCCACAAACTTTTTCCCAAACGACCCGGTTCCTCCGGTAATTAAAATGGATTTAAAATTCAGCATGCTTAGTATATTTTTTTTCTTTCAAAGGCATCTATAAAGGAATTCTCCGTTGAATTAAAGATCTTAACATTCCTTGATTTCGCATAATCTTCAATTTCAAAATAGGCTTTAAACGTTAGGTAGAATTTATGTAGAATTTCGTACAGTTTTCGATGTCTGACTCCCGCATAGTTCATTGGTTTGCTGGCAGCCGTCTCAATGTCATAAAAATGTTTTTGACAAACCAATGCTTCGTTATTTTCATTGACCGAAATCTCACCGAGCCATGAATGATCCACCCCAGCCAGGTATATTTCCTTATATCTTAGCTGAATGGATATAACTAGTGCAGGAATTAAAATATTATGAGGTCTTGGCATCCCGAACCCTTTATCAACCAAAAAATGCCTCAAACTCTTTAAACCTTCAATCGGGGTATTATTGAAATAGACCACCGTTATACTTTCGTTCTGATTAATCGGCTCCTGCCATCGACTATATTTTCTGGCCTCAAACGGAATGAACAAATACATATGCCACGAAACTGTAGAGGCCAATTTCCCAAATAGCTGATCTGACATGTCAATGTATTCTTGCTTAACACCAGTTCTCCATAATTCAGGTGCCGCAATACAATGAAATCTTGGTTGTATTTTTTTGAAGCTGTCAGATAAAGGGAAAAAATTCACGGTCAATAAATCATAGTGCTCAAAATTAGTAAAAGAAGAAAGAAAGTTATTGACAGATGGCCCATTGGCTAGAATCAGCAATTTTGTGTTGTTCTGGCTGACATTCTTGATTTGAAAGTCGAATTTCGACAAGAACAATATCTTCAACATTGATTCAAAAGAATTTATCAAATCAACCAAGCCTTTTCTAATTTGTAATAAGAACTGAATCATAAACTTATTTTGACATAAATCCCACCAAACTATAATACATGATTTTAACAATCTTAGCCTTTTCTGGCTCTCCTTTTACGATAAAACCGATACTCAGAATCACTGATAATCCGATTTTTACGACATAGTCGACAAACTTGGTGAACTGTTTTAATTTTGAATCTCTTAATAGCTTTCTGTGCTCGCTGCCATTTAGTTTTGAAAGCTTTACAATACCCTCTTCCGTCACTCTTTGACTAGGGATGTAATGCTCTACTGCCACCCTTGGATCATATAATACTTTTAAACGATGCTTTTTAACTTGACTAAAGATGTACCGGTCATCACATCGGTTCGCTAATTCAGTATCAAAGAGGCCGATTTTCTCAAAAATATTTCTCCTGAAAACCATGTTGCATCCTGCCGGATACTTTTTCGTGAATGGCTTTATCTCGTCACCCAAATCTACTTTTGCAACCATTCCCCACACATATTTCGAGAGCCACTTTAATTCTACACCCTGGTCATAAAACGGTATAACTTTCCCCCCCAATGCCGAAAAGCCTTGATAAGTATCAAGAGCTTCAATGACACTTGCTGCATAGTGCTTGTCCGCTATTGCATCGTCATCAATAAAAGCAATATAATCTCCTCTCGCAACTTCGATACCTTTGTTTCGTGCAAAAGACAAACCTTGCCTCTCTTCGATGACATACTGGAAATTAACTTCCGGGTTGCTTTTCTCAAAAGACAATGACACGCTTTCAGTCCCGTCATTTGAGTTATTATTGATAACGACTACTTCATAGCTTTTTTTAGCTAGTGATTGCTTCGCTAACGATGCTAAGGCATTTTTCAGGTATTCTGCTCTGTTGTATGTACAAATCGTAATTGATAGTTTAATTTCCATCTCTAAATTTGCATTGTATCGAGTGAAAGATTCGTGGCCATCTAAATACTCGCCAATATTTGTAACAAAAGTAATATTCCTAAATCTTTTCCTGTTATTTTTATGCAACCTTAATGCTGAAAATGAAATTTAACGACCTCAACAAACAATACCAAGCCTACCAGCCAGAAATTGATGCGGCCATTCAGTCGGTGATTGACTCGGCTTCGTTTATTCATGGCAAAGAGATTGAACTTTTAGAGGAAGAGCTGGCTGCTTTCTCGGGGGTTAAACATGCGCTGGCATGCAGCTCCGGAACCGATGCACTTTTGCTTTCGCTCATGACACTGGATTTGCAGCCTGGCGATGAGGTGATTTGTCCGGCGTTTAGTTTTATCGTTTCGGCATCGATGGTCAGCTTTTGTAAAGCGCGCCCGGTTTTTGTTGATGTGTCGCCGGTCGATTTCAACATTGACATCCATAAACTAGAAGCGAAAATAACACCTCGCACCAAGGGAGTCATCGCCGTTTCGCTCTACGGGCAATGTGCCGATTTTGCAGCCATCAACCAGATTGCAAAAACTCATGGACTTTGGGTGATCGAAGACGGCGCACAATCGTTTGGCGCCACCTATCATGGGCAACGTTCCTGCTCGCTGACTGACTTGGCCACCACCAGTTTCTTTCCGGCGAAACCGCTGGGTTGTTACGGCGATGGCGGGGCCATTTTCGTCAACAACGATGCGTGGGCAGCCAAGCTAAAAATGATTCGCTCGCATGGGCAGGAGCAGCGATACAAGCACAAGTACATCGGGATTAACGGACGAATGGACACTTTGCAAGCGGCGATTTTACGGGTAAAGCTGAAGTATTTTGAAAAGGAAATCAAAAACCGGCAACAAGCAGCAACGCTTTATTCAAGCTTGCTAAAAAACCAGGTGCTTTTACCCGAGGTGGCTGATGGCCGGGAAAGCACGTGGGCGCAATTCACCGTCATGATCGAAAACCGTGATCAGATTCGGGAAAAGCTGGCCGAAAAAGGAATTCCGACGACGGTACATTACCCGATAATTTTACCAAAGCAAGAAGCTTTCGGCGATGATGTTTTAAGCGATGAACGATTTGAAGTGGCAGAATTACTTTCCGAAACCGTACTTTCGCTTCCCATGCATGGGTTCATTTCCGAAGAAGAAGTTAAATTCGTATCAAATGCTCTCATTGAACTAGTAGAAAATCAACCACAAAGGAGCAGAGACGCAGAGAGGAATTAATCTTTGCGCCTTCGCGGTAAAAAATACTGAAAATGGATAAATCCTATTTTGCACACGAAACAGCCATCATTGACGAGGGGGCCAACATTGGCTCCGGTACAAAAATCTGGCATTTTAGCCACCTGATGTCCGGCGCCCAAATCGGACAAGACTGCGTTTTAGGTCAAAACGTGTTCGTTGGCGGAAAAGCCCGCATCGGCAACCGCGTGAAAATTCAAAACAATGTGAGTGTGTACGATTCGGTGATTTTGGAAGATGACGTGTTTTGTGGCCCAAGCTGCGTGTTTACCAATGTTATTAACCCGCGTGCATTTGTTGAACGGAAAACAAAATACATGGAAACCCTCGTAAAAAAAGGCGCGTCTATCGGAGCCAACGCGACCATCGTATGTGGCGTGCAAATTGGCGAGTATGCCATGATCGGTGCTGGAGCTGTGGTAACCAAGGATGTCAATCCTTTTGCACTGATGATTGGTGTCCCGGCCATTCAAAAAGGATGGGTGAGCCGTGCGGGTGCCGTTTTGAATGAAACGCTGACTTGCCCGGAAACCGGCGAAAAGTACGAGATGAAAGATGGACTGTTGATCCAGTTCTCATCAAAGAAAAAATGAAAATGACCACGATAAAAACAGAAAAGACATTTGGACTGATTGGAGTCGCAGGCTACATTGCTCCCCGGCATATTCATGCCATAAAAGAAACGGGCGGAAATCTGTGTGCCGCCTTGGATAAGTTCGACAGCGTTGGAATTTTGGACCGATATTTTCCGGAGGCCAGTTTTTTTCTGGAGCCCGAACGTTTTGACCGCTACCTCTACAAACGGCAGCGCCAGGGTAATCCGCTGGATTTCATTTCCATTTGTTCGCCCAACTACCTGCACGATGCCCACATCCGCATGGCGCTTCGCAACGGCTCCGATGCCATTTGTGAAAAACCACTGGTGTTGAATCCCTGGAATGTTGATGCTCTGGAGCAGCTGGAAGAAGATACCGGTCGAAAGATCCACCATGTTCTCCAGCTCAGATTACACCCGGCTATTGTTGCCCTCAAAAACAAAGTTGATCAGGCCTCGCCCGATAAAATTTACGATGTCGATCTAAGCTACATTACTTCGCGCGGAAAATGGTACCATGAAAGCTGGAAAGGCGATATTGCGAAGTCGGGCGGAATTTCAACCAACATTGGCATTCACTTTTTCGATATGCTTCAGTGGATTTTTGGCGAACCCGAACAAAATACGGTTCACCGTCATCAAGCCGATCAGGCAGCCGGTTTTTTACAACTGAAAAAAGCGCGGGTAAGGTGGTTTCTAAGTCTCAATTTTCACGACATTCCAGAGGCTGCGAGAGAAAAAGGATTTCAAACCTATCGTTCGATTTCGGTTGAAGGAGAAGAAGTTGAGTTCAGTGGTGGATTTACCGATTTGCACACCCAAAGCTATCAGCAGATTTTAAACGGGAAAGGGTTTGGACTCAACGATGCCCGGTCCTCAATTGCCATCGTCCACGAGATCCGCAATAGCCAGCCCAAAGGACTGAAAGGTGACTTTCATCCACTTTTAAGGCAATAGAAAAGCCGCTTCTGGGGGGAAGCGGCTATTTGGTGTGTGCTGTTTTATTATTAAAACAAGGGGTTAATTGAGAATATTCTGATACTGGCTGTTAACCAACTCCGGAAGAAATCCGGCAATTAAGTCCAACGCTTTCTGACGGTCAACTTTTGACAGGCTGATCACTTCCTGTCTTCCTAGCTCCTGTGAATTGATCACTTGTGCATTCAGATTTTCGGGGACGATCATATCAGTTACTTTCATTGGTCGTGCTCCAAAACCTTTTTCAGAGTTCACATACTTCACTTCGAAATAATTGGTACGGATGATATATTCATCACCTTTTTTGGTTTCTTTCAACAAGACCTGAACCGGTCGTTTTGATTCTCCATAAGTGATCTCCCAACTTTGCTGATATGCTTTCGATGGCTCGAAATTTTCTTTTGAGGAAATTTTATAATCATCAACAAAAGTAGATTCTCCGCCAGCAAAAACGCTTAAAGAGCTTACAAACAAAGCAACAAGTAAAAAGCCGATAATTTTGTTATTCCTTTTCATGACAAATTGTTTTAAAGATTAACTGTTGTTCTAACACCGACAAAAGTAGGCCGCCAATAATCCTTAAAACCTGACAAAACGCATGATTTATTTTTGTTAAAAAGAAT
>JAGXIR010000174.1 GCA_024635605.1 Sunxiuqinia sp. | reverse complement strand
TGACCGATCATCAGATACAATCGAACGAGAGAACCAGTCAGCCGGGCTCGTCTGATTTTGTGACGGATAAGAAAGAAGAAACTCGCACCACAAGTGAGAGCAACTCAGCTCAGCAGCCAACCGAACCGGCTTTTGCCGAAAGCGGCCGTGAAAAACAAGCAGCAGATCAACCTGACCCCAACGACAGCAACAATACCATTAAATTTCAATTAACAGCAAATGCAGAGGCCTCAAGCCATGAGAGCCGATTGGAAACTGAAGCTTCAGAAAACAGAAAACAGGAAACTCAAGAGTTCCAATTGCTGCGTTTGCTTAATTTGCAGTTGGACGATTCCTTTAAAGAGGAGGCCCAGTTGGCTGATCTACGCAGAAAACAGCGGGAGACCACAACTCAGCTAAATGTGCTTGAACAAAAGCAAATGGAAGAAAATGCCCGCCTGTTAGCCGCCAATCGGATGGACAATCAGTCCGCAGCATGGCAGTTGGGAGCCATGTTAACACCTGGCGTGTCCGTCAGTCAAAGTTCGCAAAGTCAGGAGTATGCCAGCAGCATGGCCATTCCCGGATCCAAAGATAAACTGCACCTGGGCGGTGGAATTTCTGTTGAGTACAAAACTCAAAAGCGCTGGAGTGTTCAAAGTGGTGTTTATTACAGCAAGTTAGGGCAAACATCGTCCAATCAGCCGTTTCAACCAGAACGAGCCAATGCTGACTTTGCCAGTGGCGAAAGTTTGCGGAGTGAAGTGGCTTATTTCAATACAGCGGTTGCGGTTAAATCGGGCGAAATGTCGATGAATACAGTGGCAGGTGTGGTCG
The DNA here is from genome assembly GCA_024635605.1 of Sunxiuqinia sp. Lineage (GTDB taxonomy): Bacteria > Bacteroidota > Bacteroidia > Bacteroidales > Prolixibacteraceae > Sunxiuqinia. Next base: position 10,690 of record JAGXIR010000174.1, on the reverse strand, counting down.
CGATTGACCGACTTCCGACCAATGCCAGGTTAAGCAGCGGGTTTGAAACCTTAGCAGCCGATGATGGTATTTTGCTGACACAAACCAACTTTGAGCAAAATTTTGAATACATCGAAATTCCGCTGATTTTACGGTATCAATTGATTGATGCCACCTTCGACCTGCAATTCCTTGGCGGGTTCAATACCAGTGTTTTGGTTGGCAACAATGCCTACGCCAATAGTCAGTATGGCAACGAACGCATTGGCGAAACACGCGATATGAACGCTGTAAATTACAGCACCAGCTTTGGGTTTGGCGTAGGTTACGGCATTTCAGATAAAATTAGTTTGCATATTGAGCCTCAGTTGAAGTATTTCCTGGGCTCGCTCAATAGCAATGCAAACGTGAATTTTAAGCCCTATACCATTGGTGTTTATACCGGGTTGAGTTATCAGTTTTAATAAGCTGATTTTAACGCAAAGGTGAAAACCGGATTTTTGCAGGAGGTTCATACGAACTGAAAAAGGCATCTCGCGATGAGATGCCCTTTTAAATTGCTTCTAGTTGTTTATCTTGTTTCTGGCGTATTTCGGGTTTTTTATGGTAGCAGTACTTTGTTGATCACGTGAATCACTCCATTGGTGGTCTGCACATTAAGCAGCGAAGGAACCAAGCCGGATTCGCGGGTGTTGGCATCGGTTATTTTCAAGGTGGAAACATCCAATTCAAACGTTCCGTTCAAGGTGGTTACTGTCCCCGATTCCAGATCGCTGGAGTAAACTCGTCCTTCCACCACATGATAGAGCAGTACGTTCTTCAAGGTTTCCAGCGGGATGTCATCCAAATTGTTAACATCCGGGCCCAGCTCCTCAAGCAAATCAACGAAAGCCTGGTTGGTGGGAGCAAATACGGTAAATGGTCCGCCTGTTGCCAAAGTGTTGGTTAAGTCGGCTTTGATGACTGCATCAACCAGGATTGAGAATTCGGGAGCTAAGCCTTGTGCTGTTTCCACTAAATTCATAGATGGCGGCAGCAATACTTTGTTAATAGCGTGAATCACTCCATTTGACGCTTCAACATCAGCAATGGCAACACTGGCATCATTAATCATAGGATCTGACGTCAAGTCCACTTCAACTGCTGCGCCATTCAGTGTCGGGACAAATCCATTGGCCAAGTCAGTTGAATAAACGCTGCCTGAAACAACGTGGTATAACAGAATTGGAGTCAGTTGTTCAGCGGTCAAATCAGTAACTCCTCCTACGCCCAGCGTGGAGAATAAGCTTTCAAAAGCTGCGTTGGTCGGGGCAAATACGGTGAACGGGCCTTCGTCTGAAAGGGCGTCAACCAGATCAGCTTTGACAACTGCTTCAACCAAAATTGAAAATTCAGGATCGAAGCTAATGGCTTTTTCAACCAGGTTCATTGGCGGTAGAAGGACCTTGTTAATGGCGTGAATTACACCATTGGTAGCTTGCTGGTCAGCAATCACAACGTTGGCATCGTTAATCATGACACCTGATGACAGGTCAACTTCAACTTCTTTTCCATTCAGGGTAGGAACCGGTCCGCTTGAAAGATCGAATGAAAATACGCTTCCAGCAACCACATGATAAAGAAGAATTGGTGTTAAGTCTTCAGCGGTTAAATCGTCAATACCACCTACTCCCAATGCCAAAAACAACTCTTCAAAAGCAGCATTGGTTGGTGCAAATACGGTAAACGGACCTCCGTCAGCCAAGGTTCCTGCGAGGTCGGCTTTTACAACCGCGTCAAACAGAATTGAAAATTCGGGATCAAAACTGATGGCTTTTTCAACCAAATTCATTGAAGGTGGTAATAATACTTTGTCGATAATATGGATCACGCCATTTAAAGCTCTCAGGTCAGCGACTTCAACCATCGCGTCATTCACCATTACACCACTGGATAAGTCAATGTTGATGTAAGCACCATTAACGGTTTCAACAAGACCGTTTGACAAGTCACCGGATTGTACTCGCCCGGCAACTGCATGATATAGCAAAATGGGAGTCAGTTGTTCGGCTGATAAGGCGTCAATTCCGTCTACTCCAAGAGCAGTAAACAGTTCTTCAAAAGCAGCGTCGGTTGGTGCAAAAATCGTAAGTTCGTTTTTTGCGACTGTACTAACCAAACCAGATTTTGCCAGTGCTTTAATCAATGTGCTGAACTTAGGTTTCTTGGCATTGATGTTTTGTTTCTTTAAATCAGAGAGTGTACTGGCGTAAGAATCAGGATTATCGGTAATTTGTTGCAGGGCCACTGTGATATCGATCGACGTTGGATCTTGTATCACAACTGGATCATCATTATCGTTGTTGCATCCAACGAACGTTAAGGCAATTAAGGCCACCAGGACTAAAGAAGTTAAAGACTTCAAGCGATTCGATTTTGTGTTTTCTTGTGTTTTCATTTGAATTAAAGTTTTGAATTTGAAAGTAAAACACAAGAAAGATCAAAAGTGTTTAATAGATTAAAGTAATTCATAAACAAAAAATATAGAATAATCCTTGTAAATCAATAAATAAAGGTGTGTTGAGTGTTTTTGCTTGTTTGTTAATGTATGTTAATATATTTATGTGTGTAGGTAATCGCTGTCTGCCTCTTTTTTATATGGTACTGATTTCAACAAAAAGTTGGGTGTGCAATTGTTATTATCAATTTGGTTTTCAGTTGAATTCAAGGTATTTTGCTGATCAAAACCAAATACCATGAGCCAATCATTGTCGCGAAGAAGTTTGTTGAAGGCAGCGCTTGCCGCACCCGTATTAGCCGCCGGAAGTTTTGTTCCGGCTTATGCCGCTCCTTTGATCCCGGAAGTTTATTCTCATTTGTTTAAGCTAAGTTTGAATTTATACTCGTTTAATGCTTTGCTGAGTCGTGGGGAAAAGGATTTATTCGATATGCTTGATTTTTGTGCACGGCATAATTTTGAAGCCATCGATCCAACTGGTTATTATTTTCCTGCTTATCCTGAGGTTCCTTCCGATGAGTTTGTTTATGAGTTTAAGCGTCGGGCTTTCCTTCTTGGGCTGGATATTAGCGGAACAGGCGTTCGGAACGATTTTGCCAATCCGGAGGCGGACAGTCGCCAAAAGGATATTACATTGATTAAAAAATGGGTGGAGGTGGCAGCTAAGCTTGGCAGTCCCAACCTACGGATTTTTGCCGGAACCAGCAGTCATGAGGGGTTTTCGCGTGATCAGGTTTTTGAGTGGATGGCAAAAGACATCAAGGAGTGCTGCGACTATGGAGCACAATTTGGTGTGATGATCGCTTTGCAAAACCACAATGATTTTTTAAAAACAGCTGATGACGTTGATCTGATTTTTGATTTGGTGGATTCCGATTGGCTTGGTTTAAATCTCGATATCGGGAGCTATCGCCAGAAAGATCCGTATGTGGAGATTCAACAAAATATCGGAAGAGCGGTAACCTGGCAGATTAAGGAAAATGTGTGGATTGACGGGGTCGAGACTCCGACTGACTATGTGAAGCTTTTCAAGATTATCAAACAAGCCGGTCATCGGGGCTATCTTCCGCTGGAGACTCTGGGGGCGGGCGATCCATACGAAAAAGTTCAAAACATGCTCAGGCAGGTACGAACTGCGCTGGAGCAAGTTTAGAACTTTGGTCACTGTTTTTTTTGAGTCGTTCGGAATTATTCAAGTGCAATTTGATCCTTATTTTTGTTAAGCCAGCTTTCAAAGGTTTGGAGTTCGGGATTTAACGATTTGGAGAGTTTGGCATCACGTCTCCCGCAGAAATCGGCTTCGAAATCATGTTTGAACTGAAACATGTTGCCAAGATCATCGGCACCGGGAAAATTGAAACTTCGGAACGTTGATGCAGGGATATCATTGTACACGATCGTTCGTCCCAGCACCTTTGAAAAGCCATCGGCCATTTCCTTTCCGGTTAAATGCTGACCCGAAATTCCTACTGCTTTATTTTTATAGGTGTCGCCAGCCTTGAAAATTCCGTAGGCACATTTCCCAATGTCTTCGGCTGCGATACCAGGAAGTTTTTTGTCGCCCATTGGAAAGGTGATTCCCAGTTTACCATCCGGTCCTTTTTGCGGGCCCATGCCAAAGTGAATAAAATTATCCCAGTAAAATGAGGTGTAGAGAAGCGTGTAGGGAACGCCACTGTTTTCGAAAAATGCATTCGACTCGCCTTTCGCATCAAAATGAGGGACTTTGTAATGTTCCATCAGAGTTGGCATCCGGTCATCATTCAGCGGAACCCATTTGCGGGTGTCTTCCAAAGTTGACCAAATGACATGGCTGACTCCGGCTTCTTTGGCGGCTTCAGCCAGGTTTTTGGCGTTGGCCCGTTCTGTTTCGGGCGAAAAATGTTCCCAGAAAAAGGTGACACAATAAGTGCCATAGGCTCCGTCAAAAGCTTTCAACAGGCTGGCTTTGTCGGCCACATCGGCTTCAACCACCTCGGCTCCAAGTTCAGCCAGCTTCTTTGCTTTGTCCGAATTGGCATTGCGCGTAATGGCACGCACTGCAAATTCACCATTTTTATCGTTTAGAATGGCTCTGACCAAACCACCACCCTGTGATCCGGTAGCACCGGTAACCGCGATTATTTTTTTTGTTGTCATAAATGGAAGTGTTTAAATTAAAAAATTATAGCATAGTAAGTTACGATAAAACGAAGTCGGATACAATATAAAAAGATTAAAAAATCTTAAATCCGTTTTAACAAATTAAGAAACTGTTTAAATTTTCATTGAACCCACTTTGGGGTTCTCAAGCATGTTTGTTTATATACCTCCGTTTTCACCGGAAGCTATTCATATTGAAGTCCTTCGGACTTGTGCTTACTAAAAATCCAGAATGGGTTTAATTTGATTAACCGTGGGTATTAACCCGCGGGAAATTCATAAAAGCCACAATAGGCACATAGAGCATACAGAAAAAATGAAGATGTTATGTCATTTGGACGTTCCTTTAGTCCTGATGCAATGCTGATTAGTTGAAAGTCGTTGAATGTTGGGCGTGTGTTTTTATTTTCAAAATTCAGGACTTAACTTTAGCCGGTCATAAACTGTTATAGTACCGGGAAAAAGATGCTATTCTATATCGATAATCGATGGGCAGCTACAAATTGCCCTTGACGAAAAATCAACAAGGTTAGTATCCGGACAATCATTTAAGTATAAACGACACAAGACAATTCAGCCAATGATAAATACCAATGAAATTGAGAATATTGAACTAAGTTTTTTACAAATAAAAGATTACCAGGAGTTAAAGGAAGCATTGATCGAGTCGTATCCCGAAATGCCTGATTCATATTGGTTAAAGCCGCATTTGAAAACATTGATCAGCCTGTTTCCCGAAGGACAGGTAGTGGTTAAGGTCAACGGACAGATTGCGGGTTGTGCTTTTTCAATCATAGTCGATTCAGCGAAGTTTGAAAACCAACACACCTACAAAAAAATTACCGGAAACCTGAGCTTCAATACGCATAATCCCGGTGGCGATTTGCTGTATGGGATCGAAATTTTTATTCGGCCCGAATATCGAGGGCTGCGACTTGGCCGCCGGCTGTACGATTACCGAAAAGAGCTTTGTGAACGACTCAATTTGAAAGGGGTCGCTTTTGGCGGGCGTATTCCGAACTATCGCGAGTATGCTGATCAGATGACGCCCAAAGAGTACATTGCCAAAGTTCGGTTGAAAGAGATTCACGATCCGGTGTTTAATTTCCAGATATCGAATGATTTTTATCCCTCCAAAATTTTGAAGAATTACCTGGAAGGTGATGACTCGTCAAAGGATTATGCAGTGTTGTTGAAATGGGATAATATCTACTACGAAAAAGAAAGCAGGCAGCCCTCTACCATCAAAAAAATTATACGATTGGGCCTGATTCAATGGCAAATGCGGTTGTATAAAAATCTGGATGATGTGATGAATCAGGCGGAGTATTTTCTTGATGCAGTGTCAGGTTATCGTTCCGACTTTGCTTTGTTTCCCGAGTTCTTTATGGCGCCGCTGATGGCTGATAACAACCACATGAGTGAGCCCGAGGCGATTCGTGAACTGGCGAAACACACCGATGAGATTATCCGCCGCTTTTCGGAGCTGGCCATTTCCTACAACATCAACATCATTACCGGCAGCATGCCCGAAATGAAGAACGACCGGTTGTATAATGCCGGCTACGTGTGTAAGCGTGACGGTTCGATCGACCGGTTTGAAAAACTTCATGTTACTCCCGATGAGGCTAAAGTTTGGGGAATGCAAGGTGGCTCTGAACTGAAAGCCATTGATACCGACTGTGGCAAGATTGGCGTGCTGATTTGTTACGATGTGGAATTCCCGGAATTGGGGCGTATTCTGGCCGACGAAGGTGTCGATATTTTATTCGTGCCTTTTCTGACCGATACACAGAATGGTTATTCGCGCGTTCGAAATTGCGCCATGGCCCGCGCTATTGAAAACGAATGTTACGTAGCCATTGCGGGAGGTGTTGGTAACCTGCCCAAAGTGCACAACATGGATATTCAGTATGCGCAGTCGATGGTTTTTACGCCTTGCGATTTTTCTTTTCCGATGAATGGGATCAAAGCCGAAGCCACACCGAACACGGAGATGATTCTGATTGCGGATGTGGATATTGACTTGCTGCGCGAACTGAACCAGTTTGGGAGCGTTCGCAACCTGAAAGATCGTCGAAACGATATTTATGAGGTGAAAAGAAAATAAACCGGATTTTAATACGGAGCCACCCGGATAGAAGGAGCTGGTTGTTCGAGCGCCGTCATGATCAAAAATTCTGATGTGTCGATCGCAACCAATTTTCCCTCCCAAAAAACTTCGGTCGATTCTTTCGTGCTTTTTATTTTATGCTTTTGAAGGTTGCCACCAATCAAGCTGACAATGTGTGGCGTGCGGTTTTCCAGAGTAAATGAAAATTCATTTTCCGATTTCTCAGCACCCAATAATCGAACGCGAAAGGGAAACGGCTTTTTGAGTTTTGTCCCGGTTGTGTTCAACTCTTGGTCGAGTTGAATAATCCTTACTGGAATGAATAGCTCTTTATTGTTGCCTTCGTCGACGATAATCAGCTCGTACTCGCCATTAGTTTCTGGAATTTTGATCAAAACCTTGCCTTTACCTTCAATGGTGGGTTTAATAGAAAAACTCTGCGTTCGGTTATTCTCAAAGCAAATCACTGTGTTTGAACCATCGCCGTCGAAAGGACCGTAAATGTAGCAATCAGAATTAGCTACGAAATACCGGGGGATCACGAAAACTTCGGTTGGGTTGAAGGGATGCTGTCCTTTAATGCTAAGAGCGAAACTTCCTGCACACAGGGTTAAAAGAATAAGCTTCATGTTTCAGATTATGAAAATTGAAAGTAATGAACTCGTGTTTTTTATCAAAAATCGAGCCACACCACGTGGTATGAAAAATCAAAAAATATAAATGACCTGAAAATATAATTGTATCTTTAAAAATAATGGGACATAAATAGGCTCATGCCCAATCGTTATTGTCGACAAATGTTGAAATTTAAAATGAAAGATATGAATTTGAGAATCGTAGCCGCTTTTCTAGTTTTTATTCTAGTTTTTGCTGAATCCAATGCACAGGAATCTGTTCAATTACAGGTGAATTTTAGTAAAAGGATAGGCCCAATGAATCCGATCTGGGCATTTTGGGGGTACGATGAGCCCAATTATACGTATATGAAAGATGGGCAAAAGTTGCTTTCTGAAATGGCCGATTTAAGCCCAGTTTCTGTTTTTGTCCGGGCACATAGTTTGCTGGTTACAGGACAAGGAACCCACGCACTCAAATGGGGTTCAACCAATGCCTACACCGAAGATGAAAACGGGAACCCGGTTTACAACTGGGCTATTATTGATAAAATATTTGATATGTACATTGAGCGGGGGATGAAACCGCTGGCACAAATTGGATTTATGCCAAAAGCCATGTCGGTTAAGCCAGAACCATACCGGCATTACTGGAAGCCTGGTGCCAACTATGAGGAGATCTTTACCGGGTGGGCCTATCCGCCGAAAGATTATGGGAAGTGGGCTGAACTGGTGTATCAGTGGGTTAGACATTCCATTGAACGCTATGGCCGCGAAGAAGTGGAAAGTTGGTATTGGGAATTGTGGAATGAACCCAATATTGGCTATTGGAGGGGAACTACCGAAGAATACCTCAAATTGTATGATTATACGGCTGATGCCGTTCAGCGTGCATTGCCGACCGCTAAAATCGGAGGCCCCGAAATAACTGGACCAGGCTGGAATCAGGCTGCTGAGTTTTTGCGTGTTTTTTTGGATCATGTTTCGGAGGGAAAGAATTATGTGACTGGTGAAACCGGGTCTCCGCTCGACTTTATTACTTTTCATGCCAAAGGGAGTCCCAAACTGGTAAATGGCATGGTGCGCATGGATATGGGAAGCCAGTTGCGCGACATTAGCAAAGGCTTCGAAATCGTTGCGTCCTATCCGGCTTTTAAGGATTTACCTATCATTATTGGGGAGTCTGATCCGGAAGGCTGTGCAGCTTGTTCTGAGGCAGACTATCCATATAACGCCTATCGAAACGGCACGATGTATTCCAGCTATACGGCGGCTGCTTTTGCCAAAAAATACCAGTTGGCCGATCATTTTGGTGTCAATCTCTTGGGTGCGGTAACCTGGGGGTTCGAATTTGAAAACCAACCTTGGTATGCTGGTTTTCGCGATATGGCAACCAATGGAGTCGACAAGCCGGTGCTGAATGTTTTCCGGATGTTTGGCATGATGCAGGGCGACCGGGTCGAAGTTGATCAGGAAAAGGTCAATTATACTTTCCTGCAAGTTCGGGATGAAAGTGTCCGGGGGAGCCAGCCCGACATCAATGCCATAGCGGCAATCGATGATTGCTCTGCTACCATTATGGTTTGGAATTATCACGATGACAATGATCTTAACGTGCCGGAATCGCCGGTGACCATCAGAATAGAAGGACTGTCTTCCCGTAAAGTGCTAATGAGTCATTACCGGATTGATCAGGAGTTCAGTAATTCATACACCGCCTGGAAAACCATGGGATCGCCCCAGGAGCCGACGCCAGAGCAAATTTCTTCACTTGAGCAGGCCGGGCAGCTTGAACTCTTTACTTCTCCTCAGTGGCTCAAAATAAGAGAAGAAAGTACAGAACTCAGGATAAGTTTACCCCGCCAGGCTGTTTCACTGATCAAATTCAATTGGTGAAAAATCTGGAGATACCTTTGTCATCCCGAGCTTATTCCGTTAATAGCATTTTTGCACAGTGGCTATTTTTATGTCGATCCGTTTTTCGTATATAGCCGGTTGTCAATACCCAAAAACGAATGAAGTGACTGGTAGAGGAATTGAATGACACCGAGACAAGCATAGGCTCTTTGAAAATCCTGAAGCCACGCAACCCTTTCTTTCTTATTGCATCTATTGTCTGTCACCAACCTCAAAAATGCAGGCATGAAAAAAGTCATTTACCTCTTATCTTTCATTTTGGCTATTAACAGCAGCTTTGCTCAAAAAAATAAAAAGGAAGTCATTTACCTGAAAAACGGCACGGTGCTAAAAGGGCAGCAAACTCCCATTGATGATGACAAGCTCGTTGTTCAATCAGGGAAAAATCTATGGGTGTTTAATTATTCAGAGATTGATACCATCACTTCCAGAAGGATTCGTGGCGCTTTTGAAAATGAAAGCGCGCCTTATTTTCTGAAAACGTCTGTTGGAGTATTGGCTGGCAGTTCGAACAATTCCAAACCCACTCCTTTTTCGTTCGATGCTTCTTTTAATTTCCGCCTGCTGCCCAAGTGGTATCTGGGCGCCGGGGCGGGCATCGATTTCCTGGACGAATCGTATCTGCCGGTTTTTGGCAACCTTGAGTTTCACTTTCGCGAGTCGCGTTTTACGCCTTTTATCGGGTTGCAGGGTGGGTACATGATTCCGCTGGATGGCGAGGTTTATTCCGGTGGCGGCGTTTATTACGACTACATGCCTTGGTCTTCGTCGTACTACTACAATCCGGTGCAGCTCGAAAGTAAAGGCGGTTTGATGGTGAATCCATCCTTTGGATTTATTAGTCAGTTGGGGCCAAACCTGGGTTTGATGCTCGCGTTTGGGTACCGCTATCACGAAGTTAATTTTAAAGGCGATAACCATTACCAACTGGATCGCGAGTACAACCGACTGTCCATTCGCCTCGGAATACTTTTCAACTAAAAAACTACTGACACGATGAGAACAAAAACAATTTATATCAGCCTGGTTTTTGCCATTGCCCTGCTTTCCGGCTGTCAGGACAAACTTTATGAAACCTATATGGGCAATGCGCCGCTTTACATGAGCTACGAAGATCTGCGTTCGGCCATTCAGATTGAAAACTCACGCGAAGTTGAAAAGCCGGGCAAAATCTACTTTAAAGACAACTATGTGTTTATAAACGAGATTATGAAAGGGGTTCACGTGCTGGATGTGAGTAATCCGGCCAACCCCGAAAAAGTGGGTTTTATCGCCATTCCGGGAAATGTGGATATCGCGATTAAGGAAGATGTGCTATATGCCGACAGCTATGTTGATTTGGTGGCGATCAATGTCTCAGACTTAGATAATATTGAAGAAGTGGGGCGTGTGGAGGATATTTTCCCCTACACCGTTCCTGAATATGAT
>JAGXIR010000173.1 GCA_024635605.1 Sunxiuqinia sp. | reverse complement strand
TATATATTAGATGTACAGAAGCAAAAGTGACCTAAAGTTAACGAAATGTTTAGGTCACCTTATAGTTCACGTGGGAACTGGTTTTCTATGGTTTAAAATGATATGTTAAAAAATCAAAAAAGCCCGCAAACACTGGTGTTTATGGGCTTTTGATGTTGTTTGTATTCCCAATCTGTCGGGATGAAAGGATTCGAACCTTCGACCCCCACGTCCCGAACGTGGTACGCTACCAGACTGCGCTACATCCCGCTTTTTTTGAGTGGAACAAATGTACAATTTTCACTGGAAATGATCGAACACTTTTTCAAATTATTACTATTTCTACATTTTCATTAAAAAATAAATACCAGACAATTGACTCTTTTACTTTTATTTTGTAAATTTATTAACAATAAACTAAACACTCAAAACATATGCAAATCAAAAACCTGATCAAAGAACTTCCCTGGCATGCCGAGCGTGTCTGGCAAAGACGGGAACTCTCCCAAATTGATAAAATAATTATTCATCAAGAATTGGGAGAAAGCACCGTCGAACAAGTCAACGCCTACCACACATCAATTGGGCCTCAAAACCATATTACCCCCCGCGGCTGCCCTCACATGTGCTACCACTATGCCATCCGAAAGAATGGTGAAATTGTACAGGTCAATGAATTATCCGACATTGTGTGGCAATGCAAAGGGCAGAACACAAGCGGGCTCGGAATTATGCTTGTCGGTAACTTTTCAGGCCCAGGATACGACATGGGTACAAGTGAACCAACTCCTGAGCAGATTCAGTCGACCGAACAGCTGGTTGATTTTTTACTCGAAAGTCTGCATCTTCCAAACAGCAGTCTTTTTGGACATTACCACTTTGGAAAACCGGCATGTCCGGGATACGCCATGCAGGAATGGGTTGAAAAAAAGCGGGGGCATTTCAATGTTGGAGTCAGCGAACGACATGTTGAAAAATCAATCACTGAAATTCAATCGCGGCTCAATGAATTGGGCTACAGCGCGGGAAAAGTTGATGGTCTGCTTGGCATGAAAACGCAGTCAGCCATCCGGCGTTTTCAAGTCGATCAGCACCTGCTGGTTGATGGTATTGTTGGTCCTCAAACCTGGTCGAAATTATTGAACCTAACACCAAAATCATGAACACAAAAAGTAATATCAATCAAGACGAGTTCTATACGATCATCCAAAAGGAATTTTGGTTGAAATGGTTTTCTAAACTCATGTTTACCCTCATTTCAGTCAAACTATGGGGATTGATCGCCTGTACCTGGGTGTCAACCTACCTGCTGTTGTGCCACGAAATGTTGCCTGTGGGCGATCAGGCGTATGAACTCGGTATTACCGGCGCGCAATGGGTAACTTTCAACACCACCATTTGGGGCCTGATTTTCGGTATGAAAGAGATCTTTCGGGTGATGGATAACAAAGATCGTAGTGATGCCAAAATCATCAAGCAAGACAATGAATCCAAGGAGGAAATCGCTAAAATTACGGCGAGTACGATGACTGGAGGAAGTGAACCCGGTTCAACATCAACGTATACGGCCGACGGAAAAGAAGTTGTAGCCGACGAACCCAATTAATACTAAGCTATGGGAAAGACTATAAAATCAATCGTTATCGGCCTGATCGTATTGGCAGTTGTTGCTTCACTTATTCTTGTGAGCTTCAAAATTGAAGGGCCTGGAACGCTCATTGGCGGTTTAGCCGTGCTATGGGCAGGCGCTAAATCGAAGATCTTTGGCACGAAAAACAGCGAAGATAAAATTGAGCGAATCAAAGCCGATCATAACCTAAAGCGGTCTGAATGGCAAACCGCGAAAGAAGAGTATGACTCCAGATTCCGGATGCTTCAGGCGCAAATGCAATACATTGATTATAAATCAGCCCTGATTTCTGAAAAAATCAGTAACCTGGATGATCACCAAAAGAAGAAGATCAAGGAAATAGAAGAGGCCAACAGCGACCAGCTACTTAAATTACTAAATGAAAGGAACAAGCCATGATTCAAAAACATCTCGTATTCAGTCTGTTTATCCTGTTGGCCCTTGGTGCTTCGGCGCAAAGCAGCAAACTGGTTCCGGGAGCAAGCTTCACCAACCAGTCAACCGACACACTTTACATTATTCCCATGCAGCAGGTGAAATCGCTCTTGTCAAGTGCTGTGAACAACGACATTAACGAGCAAAAGCTGGAGCTGTACAAAAATAAAATCAGCCTGTTTGAAGAGCGGTCAGCACTGGCAGATAGCGCCATGACCATCAAGAAGCTTGAAGCCAATTACTGGCATGGACAATTGCTTCAGAATGATCAGCTGCTGGAAAACCAACGCATTGAAAACATCAAGCTGATTGACGAAAAGAACCGAATCCGACAATCGAGGGTGTACTATTTAGTCGCTGGCCTTGTTGCCGGTGCTGTACTTGTTTCGTTATGACTATTTCTTCAGAAAATCGTTCAGGTAGCTGAACCGGGGAGTCAATTTTCCTTTTTTTAGAATGGTGGCCCGTTCAACAATTCCTTCTTTGTCTTCACCAAGCAAGGATGGAAACACTTCGTGATACAAATCCCGGGCAAACGTTTGGGAAGCATCCATCGGCAAAGCAGCCGGCAGGTTATCAACAGCTGTAACCGTAACATGTGACGATGAACTAAACGGCGCCTGCTCGCTTAGGTTTCGTGCATCAACATCGTAAAAAGGCGACTCAATTTCTGAAGTTTTCAGGGTGGTGGGAATTGGCCCTGGCACATCGCAACTAATATCTGATACCAGTGAAATACCAAAATCATCTAATCTCAAATCATCCGCTGTAAAAAAATGAGGTGAAACTTGGTTCCAGAAGTGGCAAGCAATAAACACATCAGCCACTTTCGTGTAAGGCAAAAACGCCGATTCATAGTCCGTTGGATGATCGTAGAAATGCTGTTCATCAAATGCTCCGACCTTTCTTTTCACATAGTCCTCCGGATCTAAACGCGTAAAAACCGGGTGATCATAGTCGTGTTCCAAAAATTCCTTTGGTAAGACTTCCTGGATTCCCAGGTGATTGATGATTTCGAGCGCCCCCGAAGCGACACGTCCACCACCGGTGACCACAATTTTCAAGGCCGGGATTTTTAATCGTTTTAATTGCTGATGCAACTCGTTCAAATCCCTACATTTTTCAGGCCCCGGCAATTCAAGCTGGCAAAAACGTTTACCAATGCCAACAAACGCATAGTACGCTCCAACAACTCCGGCCCAAAATCCGAAAGCCACCAGCCTGGCCCGATGTTCATCCACAAAATACTCATAGTCAATCAAGGTGATTTTCTTTTGAGCCATCAGCTTAAAAAACTCCCGGTTGTATGCTTGCTCTTTAGCCACATGACTAAACATGAGGTAAGTTTTCCCTTCAATCAAGGCTTCATTGGCCACTTCCTTTACGCCAATCAGTAAATCACAATGCGAAACATCATCGACCACCGAAATACCCAGCTTTTGATATTCATGATCATGATGAACCCTCAAATCACCAGATTGTAGAAAAAGTTCGATTTCAGGATAATTCTGCTGAATGAATACCGCTGTTTCCGGCGTAATCGCCACCCTTCTGTCTTGCCACCTTCTGGTTTCGCGCAAAATTCCAACTTTCATATCAAGAGCCGTTTTCTTTTATTTGCGGTAAGATACTAAAAAATGACTGGACTGGCAGCGTCGCTATGCTTACAAGCGTGCCTGCCCCGATGCTCCACACGTCATTCACTTAATTTTCGTGCTTAGCCTACGGTGATCTCATCGTTCAAATACACATCCTGAATCAAATTCAACAGTTTAACACCGTCGTCCATCGAACGTTGAAAAGCCTTCCGCCCTGAAATCAATCCGGTCCCTCCTGCCCGCTTGTTAATGACCGCAGTTCGAACCGCATCGGCAAAGTCACTTTTGCCTGAAGAGGCACCGCCCGAGTTAATTAGCCCGATTTTCCCCATGTAACAATTTGCCACCTGATAGCGGCACAAATCGATTGGGTGTTCCGATGCCAGGCGATCATACATATCAGGATCGGTCTTTCCAAACTTTAACGCCTTGAACCCACCATTGGTGTCTGGCTGTTTCTGTTTGATCAGATCGGCTTTAATAGTAACTCCCAGATGGTTGGCCTGTCCGGTTAAATCGGCTGCGGTATGGTAATCAATGTCCTTCGTCTTGAACGCATTGTTCCGGGTATAGCACCACAGGATGGTGGCCATTCCCAGCTCATGGGCCCGCTCGAAAGCCGAGGCCACCTCAATAATCTGACGGTTGGACTCTTCGGATCCAAAATAAATGGTGGCCCCAACAGCCGCTGCTCCAAGGTTCCAGGCCTCGTCAACACTTCCAAACATGATCTGATCATACTTATTCGGATAGGTCATCAGTTCATTGTGGTTGATTTTTGCAATGAATGGAATTTTATGGGCATACTTCCGGGCATGCAAAGCTAAACAGCCAAAGGTCGTGGCAACAGCATTGCATCCGCCTTCCACAGCCAGTTTAACAATGTTTTCCGGATCGAAATATTGGGGATTTGGCGCAAATGAAGCACCTGCAGTATGTTCAATTCCTTGGTCAACGGGTAAAATAGAGAGATAACCCGTGCCTCCCAGCCGACCATGCCCATATAATTGTGACAGGCTTCTTAAAACCTGCACATTCCGGTCGGAGGTACCGAATATGGAATCAACAACTCCGGGACCGGGAATTGATAAATCTTCTTTGGGTATGCCTGTTGATTTATAGTTCAATAAGGAAGATGCTTCTTTTCCGAGATATTCTTCAATTTTTGACAAGTCATTTATACTGCTTTTCATACCGTTAAATTTTAAGGATTACTAACAGCACCCAAGAAAGAAAATATCATACCAGAAAAAGCGAATCATTCGTAAAGACCTAGTAGTAAAACTACTATACAAATAAAGATACTCAAAGATCCCGATGGTTAACAACCGAATGTAGAGCATATTCTACATACTATTTCGCCTTATCCCCGACTTGATTTCAAATCTCAAAACAACAATTAACAAGCACAATGTCATAACCTTATAGGATACAAAAATGTTAATCCACTTTAAAATGAAAGAAACCATTTCGACTTCGTGCAAATTTTGTACTTTTGTAGTCCTTTATACCGGGGCTGACTGGTTTTGACAGCGGGTAGAAGAGGTATGTAAGCATGTCGAGCTTTGGTTGTTGGCTCGGAAATCTTAATGATCAAACTTTTAATTGGCGAAAACAATTACGCTCTTGCAGCGTAACCGAATCAAGTAGGTTATGCTTAATCCCGGCACCAGGTGCTGGGACAAGACATCGTCCGGATGCTATTGCCTTGAGGCTATCCGATTCGACGGTGCAAAAAATCGAGGCTAGTTGAATGCTTGCTTTGCGTATTCAGCGAAACTTAAGAAGCTAAGGTAGTGGTCGGTGGCCTTGATCCAGCTGCTATTCGAAAATTAAGTCGAGGCTACACATGTAGAAAGCATATTGCTTCCTCGTTTGGACCCGGGTTCGATTCCCGGCAGCTCCACTTTTTCAAAAAGCATTCAAAAGCAAACTCCTGTAAGTGTCACATTTACAGGAGTTTTTTATTTTTAACTCCTGCAACAAAGTGCATAAAAACGCATATTCGAAGGTGCAAATTCGGGAGTTCATGGTTAACAATAAAAGACTCCCGAATTAGGACATAATACACTGAATTACACTGTTTTGCATTTCATGGTTTTTGACGTTTGCGATAGCTTTAAAGTCTAATTTAAACGTTTAAAAGGTGGCAAAACATGCAACATTTAGTGTTATTTTCGTGCCAAGGGCAAAGAAAAACACAGAACAAAAGAAAGAAAAACTGTATGCACGTATTACAGTTGATGGTCAAAGAGTAGAGATAAGCCTTTCTAGAGATTTCTCAACTGGCTTATTTAACCCAAAAGCTCAGAGGTGTTTAGGAAGCAACTCAGAAAGTAAGCAGATCAATGATTTCGTATCTATAGTCAACAGTGACCTAAACGAGATTCGAAAAAAACTCATGCTTGAGGGTAAAGAAATAACAGCTGAATTAATCAAAGCTCGTTATAAAGGGCTGCCCGATCCCGACGATATCCCAGACCCAACGGTTTTAGACCTCTACGATGAACACAACCGCAAGTTTAAAGAGTTGATTGGTACTAAAAACCACTCCCCTTCCACCTATCAACGGCACCTAACTTCAAAGGGGCATGTAGCAGCATTTATTCAACATCAATACGGCAAGGAAGATTTGACGTGGGAAAAAGTTGACTTTAGCTTCCTCAGCAATTTTGAGCATTACTTTAAGGCGGTTCGAAAATGCAATCATAACAGTACGATGAAATACATCAAAAACCTGGGCAAGATTATTCGTTTGGCGATTGGAGAAGGGTATCTTACCAAAGATCCATTCGACCGATTTAAATTGACTTATGAGCAAGTTGACCGTGAAATTTTAAGTCAAGAGGAAATCGACAATATGGCGCAACTTAGTATTCCTGAAGCCAGACTCGACCGTGTAAGGGATATGTTTATCTTTTGCGTTTATACAGGAATAGCATTTGCAGATGTTTGTAATTTGAGGATGCAGCACATCTTTAAAGATCATGAAGGCACGCAATGGATTAAAAACAAACGTATTAAAACCAAAGTGGAGTTCATGATTCCGGTTCTTGACATTCCCAAAAAGATCATAGAAAAATACAATGATCATCCACAAAGACAAAGCTTGGGCTATGTAATTCCAAAGATCAGCAATCAAAATTATAATACTTACTTGAAAGAACTTGCTATTCGTTGCAAAATCGATAAAAACCTAACATCACATATTGCCCGACACACCTTTGCAACAACAGTCACTTTAGCTAATGGCGTTCCATTGGAAATTGTATCAAAGATGCTTGGACACACCGATGTGAAAACCACTCAGATTTATGCGAAAGTTCATGAGAAAGCAATAATTAATGGGATGAAAAAATTATTACACAGGTAAAGTGAAAAATATCTGACTCTTTTGAAAAAACCAACTTCTGTGATGGAGTTGGTTTTTGATGTTCAAATTCATGGGCTCTTAGCCACGGTAATTCTCGTTTAAGATTTTTTCAACATCGCTAGCCTTGTAATAGATTTTACCTCCAATCTTCGAAAAAGGCAATGACTTTGAATCGCGGAGATTTTGTAAAGTCCGGGGACTAATCTTTAGAATCTCCATTACTTCCTGGTTATCGAGCCATGTTTCTGATAACTTTTTACTTGTCTTAGCTTTTTCGGTTTTCAACTCTTTTCGCAGCGAGTCGATCTCATCAAATATACGGTTGAGCTTTTGCTCGTCTATTAATGCAAACATAAACTTGTGATTTAGATTGGAGTTCTACACTGATCGATCCAGCGGTTTGTGCCGGTCTGTTTACTTTAAGTTTTGGTATCAAAGTAACAGCGTCATGAAAGCCGTCACAAGTCCAACTTTTTATTGTACCCTTTTTGGAACCATTGGAACCCACCGACAAACAAGGGTCTTGAGGTTTGTGTTTTTTTGAAGTCAATAAAAACGAGCTGGGAATTCCAGAGGCTTGGAGTATTGGTAGTGCATCAGATCAGTGATCTTTATGATAAGATTTTAGTTCAGATCTTTGTCCGTTTGTTCTTGTCCTGACGGTTGTCCCAAAAAGAAACGATCCAGATGTTGTCGTGGTTTACTTCGTAAAAAATCAAGTAGGTTTTCATTGGGATTACTCTTGTGAATTT
>JAGXIR010000172.1 GCA_024635605.1 Sunxiuqinia sp. | reverse complement strand
AGTTTCTGTCACCATTATTCTTGAGTACTTCGGTTTCTTGGAAAAGATTAAAAATCTAATCAAGATTACGTTAGTTGTTCTTTCAATGATCGGTTCAGGTATTCTAATTTATACCGGTCATTTAGGAGCGACTTTAGTTTATCAACAGGCAGCTGGTGTTCATATTCCTTCTGAAGATTGTAGTGAATTTATCGACTAAAATTTCCAGTTTCAATAAAGCACAATGCGCTAAAATACTTCCTCCGCTCTGGCGCGAATCCTTTCGCCGGTAAGCCGTATGAGCGAATAGTTCACCGCCTGTCCCGGATTTTTCAGGATACGGCTTGATGCCGGGTGCACTGACAGTCGGCTCATAATTAGTCCATCTACGTGCATTAATTATTGGGTGGGCTGTCAGGCTCTACTCTACTGCACCAAGGGTGAAAAAAACTTTTTGCTTTAAATATTGTTTCCCTATAAGGAAATACTCTTATCTTTGTTAAAAAACTAATTTTTGATGATTAAGTATGCCATAATATTTTTGGAATGGGCATAAGAATTCCTTGACACTCTTGACGACAAAACAAGAAAAAAGGTAATCTACAATATTTGGAAATCCCGGGATGTTAATAACCCTGAACTTTTTAAAAAGCTTGATGGAAATATTTGGGAATTCAGGACAAAATTCCTGACCAATCAAATCCGGCTTCTTGCATTTTGGGACAAAACAGAAAAGGAAGAAACCCTTGTTGTTGCGACTCATGGATTTATTAAAAAGACACAGAAAACGCCAAAATCAGAAATTGAAAAAGCTGAAAAAATTAGGAAACAATATTTTAAAGAAAAGGGAGAAAAATAAAATGAAAAAGTACACATTAGACGAATTGACAGATAAGTATATTGGAGAAAAAGGTTCAACAGAAAGAGAGCAATTTGAATTTGAATTAAAATTAGACATCCTTGGGGGAATGATAAAAAAAGCAAGAAAAGAAAGACATTTGACACAGGAACAATTAGGAGAATTAGTTGGAGTTCAAAAAGCTCAAATTTCTAAAATTGAAAACAATGCAAAAGACGTTAGGTTATCGACAATAATGAAAGTTTTTGATGCATTAAAAGCAAAAGTAAAAATGACAATTGATTTTGATGCGAACTCTAATTTTGAAATAGCCTAAACAACCGTTTGTAATACGCCCTCCGCTCCGGCGCAAGTCCTTTTGCGTGGTGGGAAAGAAGCAATTTGGGGCTGGTGTGTTTTTCCATAAGCACTGATGCACTTATCCCGTCCCACCTCCATTCTTCAAAAAGTCAACTCGCCAAAACACTTGACTCGTCCGTATTTTATATTGTATCTTTATTCAAAAACCATTCGGCAAACAAATAGTACCCGTTTGTTGATCGATAAATCAGCTCCTGAATGGAACGTCACGCTTTTGTATGGTGAATTTTAACCCTTTAAAAACGTTTGTATGACTGAGCCTAAGACAATTCGAATTGGTATTTGCATGGCTGGCGCTGTTTCGGCCGGAGCCTATACTGCTGGAGTTATTGATTATTTGTTTGAAGCATTGGAGCATTGGCAAAAGGCCAAAGACCTGAACTTGCCGGGTGTTCCCAGGCATGATGTGAAGATTGAAGTGCTTACGGGCGCTTCGGCTGGTGGAATGACCGCGGCCATTAGCTCTTGTGCCGTTCAGCAATTTTTTCCGCATGTCAATCCTTCCAATTTCAGATCGGCGGTAACGGCCGAAAATCCGCTGTACGATGCCTGGGTTAACCTCACCGAAACGGAGTATTCAGATATGATGGATCAAATGCTGGGTGATGAGGATATCCGGCAGCATCCGGCACATGAGGTGAAGTCGATCTTCAATTCCACTTTTATTGAGAAGGTGGCTTCGCGTATTATCGACATCACGGTGCAAGATCCGGCGGTGAACCGACCCTATGTGGCCAAAGATTTGGAGATTCTTACTACCCAGACCAATTTACGTGGTGTTAACTACCAGTTGAAGTTTCGAACAGCGCTAGGGGAAAGTGTCCACCATATGACGCGGCACCAGGATTTAGCTCATTTTAAGTTATCTGAAACCGGCGAATACGAAGGCAAAGGATTGATCCCGCTGTCGTTTGACACCATCGAAGGAACAAACAAAGCTTTGTTGAAGGATGCTGCGATTGCTACCGGTGCTTTTCCTGTGGGGCTGAGCCCTCGTAAAGTAAGTCGACCGGCGCGTTATTTGCTTGAGAACCCGCTTCTCAACAAAACCAAAGATAAAGTCCAGTTGGACGAAACAGCCGATTACTTGTGCGTGAATGTGGATGGAGGCGTTATCAATAACGAACCGTTTGGACTGACAGATGAGATTCTGGAACGACGAAAAAAAGACCAGCTGCTGGCTGAGGGCAAAAAAGTGGAAGCCCGGAATTATGAGCTGGAGAAATCAGCCGCTTCCTTCGATTCAACCTTGATCATGATTGACCCCTTTCCGAGCGACCAGGATTTGATTGAAGACGCTGATCCGCTCGATGCCATCAAGTTTGCCGTGCCTGAGTTGTTGAATGCCATGCGCCAGCAACTCATGTTTAAAGAAGAAGAGCTAATGAAAGCCTATGACGAGGAAAACTACACCCGGTTTATGGTGTTGCCGGTGCGTTATCAAAACAACGAAAAGCAGCCTTATGCCCTGGCGTGTGGCGGGCTGGGTGGATTTGCCGGCTTCTTTAAAAAGGAATTTCGCGAGCATGATTTTTTGTTGGGACGACGCAACTGCCAGTTATTTCTTCAACGCTATTTTAGCGTGCCCGAGGAAAAGAACAACCCGATTCTGCGGTTTGGTTACGAAGGCGTTGACCGGTTTCGTGTTCCGGCCAAGGATGGCACGGGTTTCTTTTTGCCCATTATTCCCGACATGCGGCTGGTGGAACAGGCCGATGGAAGCAGCTCCATCATGGAGCAGGTGCCCGAAGAAACAGGGATCGAATATGATTCCGTGAAAATCAGCTTAGCCCGGCTGTTGGCTTTAGAAGAAAAAATGGCCGATCGCTTTGGACTGGTGCTGGAGAATATTTTAAATGGCGAACGAAGCAAGACCACCCACTCCGATCCGAGTGCCATTGTCAGGCGAATCCGAAAAAAGAGCAAGCTAAAAAAGTATTTGATGAAAGCCCTTACGAAAGTGGGAACTAAAGTAGGGATCAACCAGGCGCAAAGAATAATGGCCACCAAGTTTGTTGATGCCGTGATTATCGACATGGAAAAACGCAACTTGCTGATTGATGATCTTTGATTTTCGAAACCAAAAGTACCTGATCTTATTTTAAAGTTCAGCTGGCAAGGCCCATTGAAATTTGAGGTCACGGATCTACTTAATATTTTCTGTATCGCCGCTATCACAAATTATTAAAGACTCGAAACAGGACACTGAATGATTCGCAGTACTTATATTCGTTCTAAATGTCTGGTAAATTGATGAAAGCTCGTGGTTTCTATGGTATTCCCGTTTGACTGGCTTAAAAATAAAATTAAATTTGTGGGCAGACTTAAAGACTACTGACATGGCAAAGAAACACGATCTGGGAAAAAAGATCAAACAAATACGCGAGTCCAATAAAGTTAGCCTCGAAGAAATGGCTGAAAAAACAAACCTGGACACGGATCAGCTAATAAAGATTGAGAAAAGCGATGTCCTTCCTTCGCTGGCTCCGCTCATTAAAATTGCGCGGGCATTGGGTGTCCGGCTGGGTACTTTCCTCGACGACAGCAACAACCTGGGCCCTGCGATTGTCAGGGCTAACGAGCACGAAGAAGGCGTTCGGTTTAGTTCGCAGCAAAACGGATCGCGCGAGCACCTGAATTTTTTGTCGCTGGCCTTCGACAAGGTTGGCCGAAGCATGGAGCCGTTCGTTGTGGAAATTGAGCCCGGGCAACAATCGGACTACATGCTTTCATCGCACGAAGGCGAAGAGTTTATCTATGTTTTGGAAGGTCAGGTTGAAATTAACTACGGCAAAGAAGTGTATCAACTGGGTGCCGGCGACAGCATTTACCTCGATTCAATTGTGTCGCACAACGTTCATGCCGGCAATCACGAGGCCGCCAAAATTCTGGCCGTCGTTTATGCGCCTTACTAAAGCCAATTCGTTTTCTAAAAATTGAAATCATGCAATTACTTGATTATACGCTTGGCGGAATTTTGGAGAAATACGCTTACGAAACACCCGATCAGGAATTCATCGTTTATGCCGATCGGGATTTGCGTTTTACTTACAGCGAGTTTAACGACCGGGTGGACAAGTTGGCCAAAGGCTTGATGTACACCGGAGTGGGGGTGGGTGACAAGGTCGGCATTTGGGCCAACAATGTGCCCGACTGGTTGACTTTCATGTTTGCTACTTCCAAGATTGGATCGGTGTTGGTGACGATCAATCCGAATTATAAATTGGCCGAACTGGACTACTTGCTAAAAGATGCCGACATTCATACGCTCTGTTTGATTGACAGCTGGCGCGACAGTGATTATGTGAATATGGTTTTTGAATTGGTTCCTGAACTGAAAACACACGCGCGGGGCAACCTGAAATCGGACCAGTTTCCCGAGCTGCGGAACGTGGTGTTTATTGGTCAGGAGAAACACCGGGGGATGTTCAATACGGCTGAACTGATTTTGCTGGGCGAACACCTCGATGATCTGGAGCTGGAAGATGCCAAACTGAGTGTTGATCCGCACGATGTGGTGAATATGCAATACACCTCGGGAACTACTGGATTTCCCAAGGGAGTGATGTTGTCGCATTACAATATTTTGAACAACGGTTATTCAGCTGGCGAATGTATGAAATTCACGGCCGAAGACCGGTTGCTGGTTTGTGTGCCGCTTTTTCACTGCTTTGGCTCGGTGCTGTCGGTTTGTGCCATCGTTAGTCATGGTGCTACCATGGTGCTGACCGAAAATTTCGATCCGCTAATGGTTTTGGCTTCCATCGAAAAGGAAAAATGCACGGCGCTGCATGGCGTTCCAACCATGTTCATTGCTGAATTGAATCATCCGATGTTTGAAATGTTCGACCTCACGTCGCTGCGAACGGGGATCATGGCCGGTGCGTTGTGTCCAATCGAAACGATGAACCAGGTGATGACCAAAATGCATTGTAAGGACATCATCATTGTTTACGGACTGACGGAAACGTCGCCGGGAATGACGGCCACCCGCACCCACAATTCACCCGAAGTTCGTGCCACAACCGTTGGTTTTGAGTTGCCCAATGTGGAGGTGAAAATCGTCAACCCCGAAACCGCTGAGGAATGTGCGGAAGAGGAGCAAGGCGAAATTTGCTGTCGCGGCTACAATGTGATGAAGGGCTATTATAAAAATGAGGAGGCCACCCGAAACGCTATCGACGAAGAGGGCTGGCTGCATTCGGGCGATCTGGCTGTGAAAACCACCGACGGTTTTTATCGGATTACCGGTCGTATCAAGGACATGATTATTCGCGGAGGCGAGAATATCTATCCGCGCGAAATTGAAAATTACCTGTTTCAGTTACCCCAAGTGGAGTCGGTGGAAGTGGTTGGTATTCCCAGTCCGAAATATGGAGAGCAGGTGGGCGCGTTCATCAAACTGAAAAATGGACAGAGCCTGGCCGAAGAAGAGGTGAAAGAATACTGCCGCGGACAAATTGCACGCTTTAAAATCCCGAAATACATCTTTTTTGTGAATGAATACCCCATGACTGCCAGCGGTAAAATCCAAAAATACAAGCTGAAGGAAATTGGACTGCGACTGCTAAAAGAAAAGGGTATTGAGGTGGTGTAAGCGAGAGGCTTGTGAGCTCAATCCTTCAAGGTTTTCAGTACCCTGAAGGATTGCAGTTGTCTTATCTTCGTCCTCCGGATTTTCCACCGAAGCTTTTCTTTTTTCCGAAATTACCTCTGCCGCGGCCTTTCGATCCTACTTTCCATTGAGGGCCTTCGCCAATTTCGGGCGGAAGAGGGGCTTTAAACACTTCATCTTCAATCAGCGATTCAATCTGCTGAAACTTGTACATGTCATCTTCATTGATAAATGTTAGTGCGATTCCCGTGGTGTTGGCCCGGGCTGTGCGGCCCACACGGTGCACATAATCTTCAGCATCACCCGGCACATCGTAGTTAATGATCAGGTTGATGTCTTTGATGTCAATTCCCCGGCTCAACACATCGGTGGCTACCAAAATTCTTATTTGGCGGGCTTTGAAACGCATCAGTACATCTTCGCGTTCCTTTTGTTCCAGATCCGACGAAATCCCTTCAGCCACAAAACCTTTCTTTTTCAGCGCCCGCACAATGACCGACACTTTCTTCTTTGTTGAGGTAAAAACCAGGATGCTGGGGGTATCGTCCTTGCCGGCAATCAGGCTTTCAATCAGCGGGGTTTTCTGTGTTTCGTAGCACAGGTAAGCGGCCTGCAAGACACCTTCGGCCGGTTTGCTGATGGCCGTGCTAAACTCTTTCGGATTGGTTAAAATTTTTGAGGCCAGCGTCCGTATTTTTGGAGGCATGGTAGCGCTATACATCAGCGTTTGCCGTTTGGTGGGCAGGTTGCTGAAAATCTTAATAATATCATCGTAAAAACCGATATCCAGCATGCGGTCGGCTTCATCGAGCACAACAAACTCCACGCCGTCGAGTTTGGCAATTCCGTTATCAAGAAAGGAGATGAGCTTGCCAGGTGTAGCGACAATAATGTCCACACCTTTATCCAAGGCTTGCCGCTGGTTTTCCCACTCGCTGCCATCGCCGCCACCATACATGGCAAGGGAGCTGATGCCCAGATAATAGGCAAATCCCTGTACTTGCTGTTCAATTTGGATGGCCAGTTCGCGGGTGGGTGCCACCACCAGTGCGCGGGTTTTTCCTTCGGGAAAGTCGGCAATTTTATCCAGAATGGGTAAAATGAAAGCGGCCGTTTTTCCGGTTCCTGTTTGTGCGCAGGCAATTAAATCGTGGCCTTCAAGAATAATGGGGATGGTGCTTTCCTGGATGGCCGTAGCTTCTTCAAAGCCCATATCATGCACGGCATCTAATATGTCATCGTGTAAATCAAAATCATCAAATCTCATAAAAAAAGGAATGTATTTCTAACTATCAGGAAAAAGAATCTAACCTTTTGAGAAAGGTGCTTGTCCGGATTTTATTCCCTACAAAAGTAGTATTTTTTTTGGAGTTTTGAAGATCAGGCTTTTCACTAAAAAGTTAGCCGCCGGTAAACTGTTAATTGGCCGCCGGTTCAGCGCTCCGATTTGTCATAGGGGTTATTCATTCAGATAGTTGCGAAATGAAATTGAATTTCAGGACAAGCTGGCTGGTTAATCGTTGGATGAAGATTTTTTCTTAAACCATCGTGCCGGATTGAGCTGTGCTTTGTATTTGGTGAACAACTCTTTTCCGACTAATAAACCTCCGGCCCAAAAGCAAACCTCCATGGCAATGAAACTGGCTGATGACCAAAATACTTTTTGTTTGGTTGCCAGCTCCAGAAATGGAACCAGTAGCATCAATCCAAAAAACACGCCACTAAAGGCCATGAGAAAAATGCCCGCCTTGATTTGTCTGTTTTTCTTGTTCATCGGTTTGAATCTGTAGAATGAGTTTGTCGCGTGGTTCAGTTTCTCCATCTATTATCAGTAAATGGAGCTACTCTTGTTTTTTTGTCCACATTGACAAAACGGTTGGCGCAGGGAAAAGTTGTCGGATAGCGATGCCTGCTTACAAAAAGTCGTCAGAAGAATTGCTGAAATAGAACTAAATTAGCAGGCAAGTTGTAATTTTATTTGATCGTTTAGAAAATTGTTTAGTTATTAGCCAATCAAATTTGTGCTGGATTGAAAAGCTGGATTTTTAGCTTTCGCCGGTGTCAAAATCAACCAAGGCTCGCTGGTTACAACGAGCTTCAAAAAAAAGAGAGAATACTATGTTATCATCGATTGTTGAGTTTCTGGTCATGTTAAATCCTTTTGCCTTGTTTCTTTACCTGGAACCGATCAGGAAGGATTTGTCCCATCGCGATTTCGTCATGGTCATTTTTAAAGCGACCCTGATTTCGTTTTCGGTTTGTCTGCTTTTCTTTTTCTCAGGCGACCTGTTTTTTCGCCGGATTTTCAATATTGATTTTGAATCGTTTCGGATTTTTGGCGGGATCATTATCTTTTCGTATGCCTATTTTTTTATTATGAAGGGGCAAAAAGCATTGATCATTATCAAAGAGAATCTGGATGATCTGGCATCGGAGATTGCTTTGCCGTTTATGGTTGGCGCCGGTTCTATTTCGTTGAGTATTTTATTGGCCCACGACCATAACTATGGGATCGGCGCTATCGCCTTGTTCGGAATTTTCACCATCAATTTTCTGGTTATCTTTCTGCTGAAAAAGTTCAGAGATTCGATTGAAGCGAGGAAGTTTAAAACGGCTTTCGATAAAAACATGGAAGTGCTTTTGCGGCTGAATGGATTTTTTATTGGCGCTATCGGAATCAACATGGTGCTGATGGGCATTAAAAGCTTGTTTGGTCTCGGTTAACTTCACGAAAATATCTTGTGGCCTCGCGATGCATCTTGAAAACTATAAAAAGGAAGGTATGATTTCCGGTTGAGTGGGAGAAATTCAACCGGACGAGAATTCCTCGTGCCCTGTTTTTCATGCCTGATGTGTTAATTTATTGCAAATAAGCCGGTTCGTTGTTTGTTGATTGTTCTTTTCAACCAGGTTCTGGCTTACTTTTGTCGGTAGTTATATCTTAGTTTAGTTTGAAAAAAAAGAAGTTATGAGTTTAAAGAAACAAGTTTTGAAATCGAAACCGGTTTGTAAAGTTACTTTCCGTGTTTCAAAAGAGCTCATCGGACAGGCCGAATCAGTTAACCTTGTTGGCGATTTTAATGATTGGGATACCGCAGGCTCACCGATGAGCAAGCTAAAAACAGGTGAATTTACTTCGCTGCTCACGCTGGAAAAGGGAAAATCGTACGAGTTTCGTTATCTGGTTGATGGGCAGCAATGGTACAATGAGCCCGACGCCGACCGTTTTGTTGCCAACTCCTTTGGTGAAGAAAATAGTGTGGTTGAAGCGGTTTAAACTTTTTTTAAAATAAGGCCGGAAACTCACGGGTTGAGCTTCCGGTTTTTTGTTTCCATCATCCATCGTTGTGTCGACGAAAGGTGTTCAGTTGCAATTCTTCCCCGGGTATTTTTCAGAAATAGCTAAGAGCGGATTTCAGGAATCAGGTGTTTTTGAAGCATGGGTGAGTGATTCCACTTCCCTAAAAACCCCGAAATAAATGTGGTTTTTTGAACGATAATTAGTTAGATTTGTTGGTATCGCTTAATTCATGAGTAATAAAAATCATCAATACATTGTTCGTGAAGGTTGGGTCTCTATTGTGACCAACCTGTTGTTATTTGCACTGAAGTATTGGGCCGGACTGGTTTCGGGATCCATTGCCTTGGTTGCCGATGCCTGGCACACGCTGACGGATTCTGTGTCGTCGATGATTGTGCTCATTGGGGGCAAGCTGTCGAATAAACCGGCCGATGAGGAACATCCGTTTGGGCATGGCCGTGCCGAACACATTGCTGCCATCATTATCGGGGTTCTTTTAGCGATTGTTGCATTCGACTTTATTTTAAGTTCGGTGGAGAAGTTCAACACCCGTGAAGCAGGTAACTTTGGAACGATCGCGATTGTGGTGACCATTATTTCCATTGTGGGCAAAGAGGCACTTGCCCAATATGCCTTTTGGGGCTACCGAAAAACCAAATCGTCGATGTTGAAAGCTGATGCCTGGCATCACCGAACAGATTCACTGTCATCGATCATTATTTTGATTGGTATTTTCGTTGGTAAGTTTTATTGGTGGATGGATTCCTTGCTGGCATTAATTGTAGCGTTAATGATTGCCTATGCCAGTTTTGAGATTTTGTCGACAGAAATTAAAAGCTTACTTGGTGAGCGGATCGATCCGGAGCTCATCCAGGCTATCAAAGTTGACATTGACGGGGTGTTAGAACTCGAAGTCTTTATTCATCATTTTCATCTACATCAGTATGGGCAACACAATGAGTTGAGCTGTCACATTAAGTTGCCGGCAAACATGTCACTATATGAAGCTCATGTTATTTGTACGCGCATAGAGACCCGCATTAAGGAAAAATTTGACCTGATCACAACGATTCATCCTGAACCGCTGGAAGAATGAATCCGTGATCCTGGTGTCGTTGTGTTGCCACCAGTTGGCTTCTTTTGTTTGTTGAAAAGTTCTTCCTGTTTGACTTTAATTCATACTTAATATCCTTAAATTAGCATTTTTTATTTCAAGATAATGAGAAAAATCCTTTATAGCTTGTTTTTGGTTGCTGTCATCGTTGCATGCCAGGATCTTTATGATGCTCCGCCACAGGCCTTGCTTGAGGTGAAACTCACGAATGAAGACACCCTGAGTACCCACATACCAAAAGTCTCGGTTTACGGGGTGGATCAGGACAGTATCTGGATTTACCAAGTGCAAACCAACGTTTTTCGGTTGCCGCTAAGTATGGAAGAAACAACGAGCTTTGTTTTGTTGCTGGATTCAATTGCCGATACCTTGACGATCCGGCATTCCAACGAGTTGATTTTTGAATCAGCCGAAAGCGGATTTTACCACGAATTTAAAGTATTAGACGTCGGGCATAGCTTTAACCAGATTGACGATTATGAAGTTACTGACAGTATGGTCACAAAAAACTGGCATGAAAATATTGAGCTTTACATTCTTTCTTTGCCTGCTGGCGACAATTAGCCTGGGGCAGGAACGCGATCTTAAAAAGAAGCCAGAACGAACCGATAAATTTATCCGGATGGATGGACTCCGGGTAGGTCTTGATCTTTCGCGTTCGTTGCAACATTTGTGGAACAAGGGAAACCGGTACGGCACGGAGTTGAGTTTCGATATGGAGTTGACTCCCAACTTATATCCGGTGATTGAAACCGGCTGGGAACGGCTGAGCATTGATCACGATTACCTGGAGTATGCTTCTTCGGGATCGTACACCCGATTTGGATTCGACTATAACTTATTGGTGGCCGAGCATAAAAAGGACATGGATATTGTGTTTGTTGGCTTGCGTTATGGATTTAATTTTGCCAGCCAGCAAGTTAAAGGCTACCGGATTGTCAATTACTGGGGGGATGTGACCAACCGTTTGGGAAAACAAAATTACAACGCACAATGGGCCGAGGTGGTGTTAGGAATTAAAGGTGAGGTTTTTAACAATTTCTTTATGGGCTGGAGCATTCGTGGAAAATTGAAAATGGATCAAAAGGATTTCGATATGCCGCATGTTTACTTTAATCCAGGCTATGGTCCGGCCGAAAAAAAGTTCAACTTTGATATTTCCTATTCTATTTTTTACAACCTGCCATTTAATTTCAGAGGATCGAAGAACGAATGAAGTGATCAATTCGAGGGGTACTTTTCAATGAATGGGAAACGCGGGTAAGCCAGCTTCCTTTTTAGTCACAGATGATACTTCCCTCAATCCTTCAATCCTTCAATCAACGCGTGTTACCAACCCATGAAAACAATGCCAGCTCCGCTAATCAGAATAACCAGCCCTGCGATCAGGTGGAGGTATTTTTCGTGCTTTTTGAAGCGAACCAGCGAGGTTCCCTTATGTCCGAGGTAAACAGCCAACAGCATTGTTCCGATGGTAGCCAAGCCAAAAATCAGGGCAACCATAAGCATCCCGATAGTACTGTGGTCGTAGGCTGGGAAAATCAGAATAGGAATGAGCACTTCACAGGGGCCAAACACGAAAATCAGAAACAGGATCCAAGGGGTGAGTTTGGTGTTGTGTTGGTCTTTTTCTTCTGTTGGCAAATGTTGAAAATCACGAATCTTTTTCGGAAGCAGAAATGTAGGTAAGTGCGAATGGTCAATGCTTTTGGCATATTTGTAGAGACCGTAGAGGGTATATGCCACTCCAAAGGCGAATAGCAGCCAGCCTACCAATTCGCCCCGAATGGCTTCAATCGATTCCAATTTGTTGAGGCTGATGCCGAGCGCGATACCCAAGAAGCCAATCAACACAGAACTTCCCACATGTCCCACGCCCGAAATAAAGGTAATCCACATGGTTTTGTTGCTCGACCATTGTCGGGCCTTACTCAGCACAATAAATGGCAGGTAGTGATCGGGCCCCAGAATGGTGTGAATAAATCCGAGTGATGCAGCTGAAATCGAGAGTAAATACAATTCGTTCATCTTCCTGTTGTTATAGTTTGTTTATTAATGAAGCCTGGCAGGCAGCTCCAAAACCATTGTCGATATTGACCACGCTAACACCGCTGGCGCAACTGTTTAGCATGGAAAGCAGGGCCGAAAGTCCCTGGAAGTTGGCGCCATAACCGATGCTGGTCGGTACACCAATCACGGGCTTGTCCACCAGTCCGCCAACCACGCTGGCCAACGCACCTTCCATTCCGGCTACCACAATAATAACCCGGGCATTGCGAATGAGTTCCAAACGGTGAAACAGCCGGTGAATTCCGGCTACGCCCACATCGTAGACTTTTTCGACCCGGTTACCTAAAAACTGAGCGGTTTCCACGGCTTCTTCCGCTACCGGCATATCAGAGGTTCCTGCAGCCACAACAACGATATAACCTTGCGTGCTTGGCTTCGTGTCTTGCTTGTAGATGATGGTTTTGGCCAGTGCATTGTATTGGGTGCCAGGAATTAATTTTTTCACGGCCTCGAACATCTCGGGAGTTGCGCGCGTGGCCAATACGTCAATGCCTTTTTGGTGCATACGTTCGGCGATCTGGCTCACTTGTTCCACGGTTTTCCCTGAAGCGTAAATTACTTCGGGCAGTCCGGTTCGTTTGTAACGATCAGTATCGATCGTGGCAAAGCCCATTTCTTCAATGCCTCGATCAGGAATATGTTCTAAGGCTTCGGTGAGGGTCATTTCCCCGTTCTTATATTTCTCCAGAATGTCTTTTGGGTTCATGATTCCAATTGTTTGCGAATTGTTTTTTCGATTTCTGAAAGGCTGAGCTGGTTGGTCTCCGCCAGTTTTTTACAGTCGTCAAACTCGGGTTTGGAGCGGACAAGCTTACCGTTGTAGTAACTATTCTTGACGCGCACCGGTCCGTAATCAGTCTCCACAGTGATTTCTTCCCGACGGAGCATATTTTTTCTGACGCGGTATTCCCGAATTCCAATAGAGGTGCTATGTGTGAAAACGATGGCTTTCAGTTTTTCAGCCAACCCGGCCTTGCACAAGACGGAAAGCTGGATTGCCGGGCGCGATTTTTTCATGATGATCGGCACCAGCCAGGCATCGCTGGCTCCTGTCTGAAACAATTTTTCCAAGATGAAGTCGTAATGCTCCGGATTCATATCGTCAATATTGCTCTCCAGCAGAACGGCTTCTTCCGTGTCTACATCTTGCACGGCTTGTACATTTTCCAGTAAATGCACACGCAAAACGTTGGGCACTTCGCTGTCGCGATTTCCAATGCCGTAAGCTGTTTTAGTGATGGGCAGGGTGATTTGATCGGTGAACTCATCGACCGTGGCAACCAAAATGGCGGCTCCGGTTGGAGTCGTAGCTTCGTGGTTCACCAGCCCGGTTTTAATAGGAATGTTTTTGACGATTTCGGCGGTGGCTGGGGCAGGTACCGGCATGATGCCATGCGCACATTTGACCGTTCCGCCGCCCAACTGGATGGGGGAGGACATCACTTTGTTTACCTTCAGGTAATCCAGGCAGATGGCTGCACCCACAATATCGGCAATGGAATCCAATGCGCCCACCTCGTGAAAATGAACCGCTTGCTTAGGAATGTTGTGTACTTTGGCCTCAGCAACCGCAATTAAGTCAAATATCTTAAGGGCGTTGGTCTTCACTTGCTCAGAGAGTGAGCTGTTGTTGACTATTTCTTCCACGTGACGTAGGTGGCGGTGCTTTTCGTTTTCCTGGTTTTCAATCACCACTTCCGCTTTGGTGCCGGTAATGCCGCGTCGCTGGTCGGTTTTTATATCGAGGTGAAAACCCTCAATATTCAGTTTTTCCAATTCCGTTTTCAGGTAATTGGCATCCACCCCCAGATCAATCAGCGCGCCCAGATTCATGTCGCCACTGATTCCCGCAAAACAATCGTAATACAATATCTTCATGTTAATTTTATTATCAAATATCTAGCATCCAGCATAGAGGATCAATTACCTGTTATCCCCACCAGGACCCTCTT
>JAGXIR010000171.1 GCA_024635605.1 Sunxiuqinia sp. | reverse complement strand
TTCAGTTGTTTGGGAATAAACAGTGGCCTGAACCCCCATGAACGTAATCAGTAATAGAAAGGTCGTTAGTTTCATAATTCGAATTAATAAAGACCAACCGTCAGGTTGCCCATCGTTGTTCCACAATGCTTTTTTTTTCATAAGTTTGTATTACTAGGTTAAACATTTCCCTTTCGGGGATTGATTAATTATGAGAAGGGAAGTGTTGCGAGCACTTTCCTTCTTTTTTTTAGACGATCTTATCTTTTTTGCTTAATGTAAACCATGTCATTTTCAATTTTATAGGTCATTGGTGTTGTAAACTGTAATAACTGTAAAGTTTCCCGTAAACTTTCGGTTTTAATGGTCATCGTAAAATTTTCTGAGTCTTGCAGCTTTTCATCCAAAATAATTTTCACGCCATACCATCGTTCCATTTTTTTGACTACTTCGTCAAAAGGGGCGTTATCAAAGCGTAACAGCTCATCTTTCCACGAAGTGTATAGTTTTGTGTCCACTTCGAGGTTTTGCATTTTGCCACTCCGTTTGTCAAACTGGTTCTGTTGTCCGGGTTTCAGCACTGTTGAGGCAGAAGTTTTTTTATTGATAATTTCAACCGATCCGCTTTCCAATGTGGTTATTATTTTGTCTTCCGTTTCGTAGGCACACACATCAAAGCTGGTTCCATGTACTTTAACATGAGCATGTTTTGTTTTAACAATAAATGGCGATTGCAGGTTTTTTTTCACATCGAAGTAGCCTTCACCTGAAAGTTCTATGTGACGAGTTATACTGAAATTTGAAGCGTACCGGATGGTTGATCCGCTATTCAAATGCCCGGTTGAGCCATCGGGAAGAACAAACTGTATCCTGGAACCCTTTGGTGCAGTGAGTTCAGAATACGTCATTCCAGACCAGTTCGGGTTGAACCAAACAAAGACGCTCGCTACAATTAATGGTAAAATCAGTATGGCAGCAACGCGGTAATATGCCTGGAGAAGTTTCTTTCCCAGCGATTTTTCAGGCTTCTGATTATTAATATCAAAATGAATCTTATTTAAGATGTGTTGTAAATCGATCGGTTTGGGCTGAATATTCTTCCATTGTTTTTGGGCGATCCTTTGCAGAGTATCCTCATTTTCTTTATTGAAAAAGAGATCCTCCACAAATCCGTGGTCTTCCTTTCCAGGCGATTCGAAATATTCTTCCAAGCGGTTTTGTTCTAAATCTTTCATCGATGTGATCATTGGATGTGTTACAAATGGTTATATCCACAACAATGCATTTACACCTAGTGCGAGGAAATGTTTTTTGAAATTTTATTACAGAAACAAAAGAGAAAAGAGGATTCCGGCTATGTATTTTTGGTGCAGGTGTTGCCGCAAATACTTTAAAGCCTGGTTCAAATGGTTCTCAACGGTACTTTTACTGATGGACATTTCCTCAGCAATCTCTTCGGCATTTTTACTTTCGTAGCGGCTTTTTATAAAAACGGCTTTTCGTTTTTCGGGCATGTTGTCTACCAGCTTGTCAACCAAAGCTTTTAGTGTAGCATAATCGACATCTTCATAAACGGCACGTTCCTGGATATGGGTGGTGGCGTGATCAAAATAACGATTCAAATAGGCCTGACGTCGGAAGTGTTTCTTAATAGCATTAAAGGCGATTGTAAACAGGTAAGATTTAAAGTTGAGCTCTTCATCAAGCGTAGTTCTTTTCTCCCAGATCTTGCTGAAAATTTCCTGGACAAGTTCTTCGGCATCCTCTTTACTTTTTAAATAGCCATGTGCGAAGTGATAAAGGCGGGGACTGTAAGTGTAAAAAAGCTGATTGAAAGACTGCTCATTGCCCTTCTTTAACTTCTTAATCAGTTGATATTCTATATTAAGCTGCTTGTTGTCCAATCGTTTTCTCCTTCTGATTTTTTTCAAAAGTAAAAAATACTTTTAATTTGAAAGGTGTTGTACAATACAATTCCTTTTGGAAAGGCTTACGAGACTTGGTTTGGGATTGTTTTTGGCAGGAACCATCAATCGTGAAAACGGCTCGGACTAGATTAAAATGATTATAAATAAGTTTTTTAGAAGGGGGTGAAATGATTTTTTGAAAAATCAGGTTGATTGTTTTAAACGCTTATGGAATAAGATTTTTAGCAAGCGTTTCGGTCCAATTTAGGTACCCGCGTTGAAAAAAATGATTTTCAATCAATCTTCGAAATCGCCGGAACGATTGCATTTTTTGAAATCTTTGGCTTGTTTGGCTATATTTGCCTGCCTTGCAAAGGAAACTGGCACATTATTGCCCTTTGCTGGTCAACGCAAAACGTTGGACTGAAACTAAAAATAAAACTGACAAATTTAAATAAGATGAAGGCTTACAAGATTATCGTTCTTGCCAAGCAGGTACCCGATACCCGCAATGTTGGCAAAGACGCCATGAAAGCTGACGGTACAATTAACCGTGCAGCTTTGTCTGCGATTTTTAATCCGGAAGATTTGAACGCATTGGAGCAGGCACTTCGCATTAAGGATTCATTTCCCGGAACGACAGTAACGATTTTAACCATGGGACCAGGCCGTGCTGCCGAAATCATTCGCGAAGGAATGTTTCGTGGAGCTGATGATGGGATATTGCTCACCGACCGGGCTTTTGCCGGATCGGATACCTTGGCTACTTCGTATGCTATTTCGTGTGCCCTGAAAAAAGTGAAGGACTTTGACATCATTATTGCCGGGCGACAGGCTATTGATGGCGATACCGCACAAGTTGGTCCCCAGGTAGCTGAAAAACTGGGCTTACCTCAGGTAACCTATGTTGAGGAAGTTCAGAAAATTGAAAAAGGCAAGGTGTTCATGAAGCGGCGTTTGGATCGGGGAGTGGAAACGGTGTCATGCCCGCTACCAATGGTCATGACCGTGAATGGTTCGGCAGCCGATTGCCGGGCCCGCAATGCAAAATTATTGATGAAATATAAGCATGCCAAAACAGTGACAGAATTGCAAAACTCAAACGAAGATTACCTGCATTTGTACAACGACCGTCCTTATCTGAATATTCCTGAATGGACCGTGAATGAGATTGAGGTGGATCATGCAGAGCTTGGTTTAACAGGGTCTCCAACCAAGGTCAAAACGATTGAGAATGTTGTCCTTCAGGCCAAAGCGGCAAAAGTAATTACCTCAGCTGACAGCGATATCGATAATTTGATGCGCGAGTTGATTGAAAGTCACACCATTGGTTAACCCTAACAGATCGATTATGAATAGCATATTTGTATATTGCGAAATAGATGAAGGTCAGGTTTCTGAAGTAAGTCAGGAGTTGATGACCAAAGGCCGTTCGTTGGCTAATGAACTGAAATGTCAGTTGGAAGCCATTGTGATTGGCCACAAGCTGGATGGAATTGAAAAGCAAATTTTTCCTTACGGAGTGGATATGGTTTATGTGGCCGACGACAAGCGCTTGTATCCCTACAATACTTTACCGCATACTTCCATCATTGTGAAACTTTTTGAGGAGCAAAAACCACAGATCGCCTTGATGGGAGCTTCTTCCGTTGGCCGTGATTTGGGGCCGCGCGTTTCATCGGCTTTGCATAGCGGGTTAACAGCCGACTGTACCAGCCTGGTGATCGGCGATCATTTTGATAAGAAACAAGACAAAAACTACGAGAACCTGCTGTACCAGATTCGTCCGGCTTTTGGCGGAAACATTATTGCAACCATTATCAACCCCGACTGCCGTCCTCAAATGGCCACGGTTCGCGAAGGGGTGATGAAAAAGGAAATCTTCGACCCAAAATACAAAGGAAAGTTGGTTAAGCTTGACATTGCCAACTATGTGAGCGATTCGGATTTTGTTGTTGAAATCATTGAACGCCATATGGAGAAGAGCAAAATCAACATGAAGGCAGCGCCGATTGTTGTGGCTGGCGGCTATGGTATGGGCTCGAAAGAAAATTTCCAGCTGCTGTACGATTTGGCCGAGGTTTTGGGTGGTGAAGTTGGTGCTTCGCGCGCTGCTGTTGATGCGGGCTATGCCGAGCACGAGCGTCAGATTGGACAAACCGGACTAACTGTTCGCCCGAAACTGTATATCGCCTGCGGTATTTCAGGACAAATCCAGCACCGGGCCGGCATGGAAGAATCCGCACAAATTATTGCGATTAATACCGATCCGGAAGCACCGATCAATTCGGTGGCTGATTACGTGATCAACGGTGATGTAGGCGTCATCCTTCCAAAGATGATCAAGTATTATAAACAAAACACCAAGTAGGTCTTGTGAAACTTAAACTTTTAACGAAATGGCTAATTATTATACCGATAATAAAGAACTGAAATTCCACCTCAATCATCCTTTGATGGAGAAGATTGTTCGCTTGAAG
Source organism: Sunxiuqinia sp. (assembly GCA_024635605.1). Classification (GTDB taxonomy): domain Bacteria; phylum Bacteroidota; class Bacteroidia; order Bacteroidales; family Prolixibacteraceae; genus Sunxiuqinia. The sequence goes on along the minus strand of JAGXIR010000171.1, from coordinate 3,149 downwards.
GAAAGGAATTTTACCCAAAAAAATCAGTTTGACTTTGCACCGATGGATCATGAAGATGCCATGGACAACTTTGAGAAAGTGTTGGACGTTGTTGGTGAGATTTGTGGTGACATTGTCGGGCCAAATGCAGAATCGATTGATGCGGAAGGCCCGCGCGTGGAGAATGGACGCGTAATTTATGCCAAGGGTACGGTAGTCAATATTGATGCTTTAAATAAAGCTGGCTTAATGGGCATGTCACTGCCAAGGCAATATGGTGGGCTGAACTTCCCAATTGTGCCCTACATTATGGCTGCCGATGTTGTGTCGCGTGCTGATGCCGGGTTTGTAAACATCTGGGGTTTGCAGGATTGCGCTGAAACCATCAATGAATTTGCTTCGGAAGAACAAAAAGAGAAATACCTGACCCGTGTTTGCACTGGCGATACTATGGCGATGGATTTAACTGAGCCGGATGCAGGTTCGGATCTTCAGGCCGTCCAATTGAAAGCAACTTTCGACGAAAAGTCGGGTAAATGGCTTTTGAACGGGGTAAAGCGGTTTATTACCAATGGTGACGGACATATTTCGTTGGTGCTGGCTCGTTCAGAACCAGGCACAAAAGATGGACGTGGTTTGTCGATGTTCATTCATGACAAAAATGACGGGGGAGTAACGGTTCGCCGTATTGAGCACAAAATGGGAATCATTGGTTCTCCAACCTGCGAGCTGGTATTTAAAGATGCTCCGGCTGAATTGGTAGGCGACCGTAAAATGGGCTTGATTAAATATGTGATGGCCTTGATGAACGGTGCACGTTTGGGAATTGCAGCCCAATCGGTTGGTGTTTCCGAAGCGGCTTACCGCGAAGCGTTGGCTTATGCCAAAGAACGGGTACAATTTGGAAAAGCAATTTTGCGTTTTCCTGCTGTTTACGAAATGCTGGCTAACATGAAAGCCAAGCTGGATGCGTCGCGCACCTTGTTATACGAAACTGCCCGTTATGTTGATGTGTACAAAACGTACATGCACATTGCCGAAGAACGTAAGCTGGAGAAAGAAGAGCGCGAAGAGATGAAAAAATACCAGCGTTTGGCTGATATTTATACGCCGCTTGTAAAAGGAATGGCAAGCGAATATAGCAACCAGCTGGCATACGATGCCGTTCAGATTCATGGTGGCTCCGGTTTTATGAAAGATTATCCGGTGGAGCGGATTTATCGCGATGCACGGATTACTTCCATCTACGAGGGAACAACCCAGTTGCAGGTGGTGGCTGCCATTCGAGGTGTAACCACTGGCGCATACCTGAACCAAATCCGGGTTTATGAAGCTCAAAAAGTATCGCCTGAACTGGAACACTTACGCCGCACCTTGATTATTTTAACGGACGAGTACGAGCAAGCTGTGAATAAAGTACTGGCTCCTGACGACAATGAATTTGTTGATTTCCATGCCCGCCGTTTGGTTGAAATGGCCGGAAACATCATTATGAGTTACCTGCTTGTTTTGGATTCGAACCGAGAGCCTATGTTTATCAAGTCGGCTAAAAACTTTATCCGTCTGGCAAAAGCTCAGGTTAGAGGCCATGGCGAATTTATCCGCACGTCTGATCTGAGTGATTTAGGATCATATAAATTTGAAATACAATAGTATTTTCAGATAAAACTGTTAGCAGGGCCTCACTCAAAAAGTGGGGCCTTGCTATTTGAAAAAAACGAGGATGGATGGAAATTAGTGAGGCGGAAAAAAATCAGCGGGATGATTTGTTCTTCAGCTTGAAATCCATCAGTTCGCGCGCCAGTTTTTGTTCGCGTACCAAGGCATTTTTACGAAGTGTTTCCAAATCTTCCTGTACTTCTAGCAATCGGTTCTTGGTTTCCTTAACCACATGGTGTCCGCGTTTGAAAAGCGAAAACAGAATTGCCGAAATAACAGCAAGACAGATGATAATCCCCCACATGATGGCATTGTAAGCTCCTTTGGAAACTTCAACCCCAAGAAAACTCATGCTGTCCTTCGCTTGTTGGGTGCTTGTCAGCTCTGCCTGAAGTTTTTCAATTTCGCTATTGGTACTTGTCAGGTTGCTTTTTAAGGTTGCAATCTCCTGAAGGTGGATGTCCGCATCCTGTTGATACTTGCTGATACTGTCTGTTGAGTTGCTTTTGAGCAAATTGTAACCACTGATGCTAATGACTTTGTATTCCTCGAAGGTGTTCGATCTTCGGTATAAGTGTTCGAACTGTTCATTGATACGGAGGGTGTCAAAAGCGGCTTCAAAAGAATTGGTCTGAGCGAAAGTTGTTGTGGTAAATGTCATAAATAAGGACACCACTAAATATCTGGATAGAATTTTTTTCATTGTAATTATTTGTTATTTTTTTCAAAGTCAAAGATACAGGTGATTTCTGATTTGGCCATAATAAGATAGCTAAAAAGCAAGCTAAATGCAAAACGGAGCTTGCCGGGTTTTATTATAGAACTGAAAATTAAATCAGAAGAAATTTCTTCACAAGGAAAAATTGATCGGGATACCAGGTGTTTTTCAGCCGTAGGCTGCAAGAAAAATGGACAAAAGAAAAGCTGCTTATGCTCATTGTGGAGTTTATTGAACCCTTCCGGTCTCCGGTTGCTCGGTTTTCTTTCTCCTACTCGTTGTTCTGATGAAGTGAGACCAAATGGCATCAGGTGTTTTTATAGTTATAGTCCGTTTTCCCATTTCATTTTTTTGAATGATCATTTCCAGTGCGCTGTTGCTTGGGAGTTGCATTCATCGGATGCCAAAGAGCCTAATCTTTAGGGAGAATTTTTCCTGATTGTTTATTCTTACACATTATTTGCAGTGCATATTAGTAAAGGAATTCATTCCGTGCAACGGGGCTACTAATTGCTATCCCAGGGAGCCAAATTTAAATACGATTGATTGATTCCCTATTTGTGAATCGTCAGGAGATTTTTTTCTGCCATTAAGTCTCTGGTTTTAAGTACATGTTTTTCGTTTATACAAAAAAGAATAAAAATATTTAGGATTAGGTATTGCGTGTAATAAAAAGGTGTCTATATTTGCAGCCGCTTAGAGAGACAAACGGGTAAGACCGGGAGTTTTGCAAGCAGCGTTCTAAAAGGTTTTGCGGGTAAAAATGGGGTTGAAAAAAGTTTTAAAAAACATT
>JAGXIR010000170.1 GCA_024635605.1 Sunxiuqinia sp. | reverse complement strand
TCATCCAACACTTCCACAGTAACAAACGACAAATCATAACCATCGGCTTTAATTTTCGACCGATCGGCAGTCAATTGAATTTGCGCGGCCTGCCCGGCGGTTTTAATCTCTCTTTCCAAAACCACCTGCCCATTGGTGCGCGATACCGCTTGAATTGTTCCCGGCTCAAATGGCACGCGCCAAGCCAAGTGCAAGTCGCCATCCGTTTTTGTTTTGGCTCCGAGCGATTTCCCGTTCAGAAAAAGCTCCACTTCTTCGGCGTTGGTGTATGCCCAAATGTCCACGTCCTGTCCTTCTTCCCAGTTCCAATGTGGGAACACATGCAGCACATCTTTCTCTTTGGCCCATTCGCTTTGGTACATGTAGTAGACGTCTTTGGGGAATCCGGCCAGGTCGATAATGCCGAAGTAGGAACTTCGCGAAGGCCACCAGTAGGGGGTGGGTTCGCCCAGGTAGTCAAATCCTGTCCAGACAAACAAGCCTGAAATATGATCGAATTTTTTCACCATTTTCCAGCTTTTTTCATGCGTCGATCCCCAGGGGACATGGCAATTGTCGTAGGAAGAGCAGGCGTATGACGGGTCGTGGAAGGGCTTATCCCATCGCTCGGGCCAGATAAACATGCTGTCGCTGGGCATGCGGTAATAGCCGCGGGTCATCAGTCCCGAAGTGCTTTCGGTGACAATAAATGGCATGCCCGGGAAATTATCAGGAACACTTTCAAACCATGCGTGATGATAGTTAAAGCCGATCATATCCAATGCGTTGGCTTTGTAGATATGATTGTTGGGGTTGGGCTCGTTGTTGCCGGTGGTGATGGGGCGCGTTGGGTCGAGCTGGCGCACAATATCAGCCAGTTTTCGGGTGAGCAGCGAGTTGACGCTCAGCTCTTCGCCCTCGTGCGCCAAAGCGCTGTCGTCGCGTTTGAAATTCAGTAACAGGTTGGCCGCCTTGGCGTCCAGCGTGTCGGCATCGGCGTGGGTCCATTGTTCGAGAACTTCGTTGCCAATGCTCCACATGAACACCGATGGGTGATTCCGGTCGCGTTTGATGTGATCGGTTAAATCTTTTTCATGCCACTCGGGAAAGAAACGGGAATAATCGTAGGGCGATTTTTTCTTGCGCCACATGTCGAAGGTTTCATTTTGAACGATGAAGCCCATTTTGTCGCACAACTCAAGTAGCTCGGGTGCGGGCGGATTATGGGCTGTGCGAATGGCGTTGCAACCCATTTCTTTCAAAATCTCCAACTGACGCTCCAGTGCACGCGTGTTGATGGCGGCTCCCAAAGCCCCCAAATCGTGGTGGTTGCAAACACCCAGAATTTTGGTAGGTTCTCCATTCAGAAAAAAACCTTTTTCGGCATCAAACTCAAAGGAGCGAATACCAAAATTCGTTTCATATTGATCGATGATCTTTCCATTCTCGCTCAGTTCGCTGATTGCATGGTACCTGACCGGATTGGCAATGGACCACAAAGCCGGATGCTCGACATCCAGCATTTGTGCCACGTCGTTTTGACTGTTCGCGGGAATCGTCAACTGTTGCTGTTCCGATATAATTTCTTTTTTATTCGCATCCAACAGCCGGGTGGTAAGCTGGATTTCCTTTTCGGTGGTTGTTTTGTTTTCGATGGTGGTTTCAATTTTTACCGTGGCCGTTTCAGCACTGACTTCGGGAGTGGTAATGTACGTTCCCCATTGTGCGACATGCACGGGGCTGGTTTTAACCAACCACACATTGCGGTATATTCCCGAGCCGGAATACCAGCGCGAGTTGGGTTGTTCGGAATTGTCCACGCGGACAGCCAGTACATTTTCTCCTTCGAACGTAAGGAGGGGCGTTAAATCATACCGAAACGAAATGTAGCCGTTCGGTCGTTTGCCGAGCAATTCTCCGTTCAGGTAAACTTCGCTGTTCATGTACACCCCGTCAAAGTCAATGTAGAATTGTTTGCCGGCATCAGCCTGATCAGGGGTGAAGGTTTTGCGGTACCAGCCGATTCCTCCAGGCAAGGCGCCGCCGCCAGGTGTCGCCGGATGATCGGGACTAAAATTGCCTTCAATGCTCCAGTCGTGCGGAACATTTAAAGTTCGCCAGTCTTCATCATTAAATTCGGCCGCTTTAAAAGCAGGATCGTCGCCCAAGGTAAATTGCCAGTCTTTAGTGAATTTAATGACTTCCCTTGGATTTTCAATTTCCGATTGGCAGGAGAAAAGTGAAGCCGACAGGATTATCAAGAGTAGGTAGCTAATCTTTTTCATTTGGATATCGTTTCAATTGAGTTTAAGTTGTTTTCAAGGCAAAAGTAACTGTTATCAACTAAAGCGCAGGCTGGATCCGAAAGAAAATGACGGTTGTTTTGTTTCCAATCAGGTAACTATTTGTTAATTGGCCGGGATAAACAAGCGAAAGTGGAAGGGATGCAAGGTTGTTCGATGATTGAATTGAAGAGAAAATAAGAAAGGAGTTTGACGATGGCAATCTCCTTTCTTTAGACCAATTGGCGAATGAGCATCTTACTTTTTAATGAATTTAAACGTATGAGTGGTTGATTTTTCTTTCACATTGATGAAGTAGAGGCCAGGGGCTATATCGGATACATGAATATGGTCAAGAGCTCCACTCAGTCGTTTTATTGTTTGCCCTTTTGAATCGATTATTGATGCTTCAACTGGTTTGGAAAATGGTTTTGAGAATCGGATGGTGTCTTCGGCCGGAGATGGGTAGACCCAGATTGCTTCTTCCAAATCAGTCTTCATTGAGACACTTTCGGTTGGTATCTCTGGCGCTGGTTCATCCGGATTAAGCAACGATATTCCGGCATCGATATATTGCCCACCAGCAGTTTGTTTACAATGAATGGCAATGGTATTAATGCCGTTTGATCGAATGGCATTTTTCGCGGCTGTGCTTATTGGGATGTGTATATAGCTGTTTGTCCATCCCGTCGTTGCTGTGGCCGGCACGCCATTGATATACACTTCGCAATCTTCGTCATGATGAATGGATAAGACCAGGTTGTTGCGGTTAATGCCAGACAAATCGCCGACAGTCACTTTACGACGAATCCATATGTCGGGCGAGTCCCAAATGGTGCGAATCACGGCTCCCGGTGTTCCTACGGTTCCAAAGCCAGCTCTGCCTGAGTTCCAGCCCGAATCGTTGAAGGACTCATCAGTCCAGTTTCCGGGAGGCTGGGTGTTTGTATATTGCCAAATTTGCCCTTCAAGTTGAGACGAAGGGACAACTTCGGTCAGGAAAATGTCTCGTTCAATCACTTGGGTATTGGCTGCTTTGATTCGTTGCCGGTCGACTTTTTCCAAGCGATCGTATGTGAGCAAACCGTTGACCTCAATTTCAACATCGGTAATTTCAGTGTAAACCGCAGCCGAAAGGCCATTGTTTGTTTTGAAAATGGTGACCTGGTCCATGTAGTCTTCATAGTAATTGAAAAATTCTTCTTCGGAGTCGGCCATCACATAGCCAAAGCCATCATTCCAAAGGTGTTCCGGTATTTTATAACCGACACCGCCAAATTCGCCGCAGGCCAATACCTGAGTCGAGCTGACCGGGACAGCAGGAGGCGGATAATTGTGGATATCCAGAACATGCCCAACTTCGAAAAAAGATCCGCCACTGGCTTGGTTAACCACTCGGGATGGATCCATGTTCATGACTTTTTCAACCAATTCGGGTGTGCGGTGCTGCCCTTGTGATTCATTAAAAATTACCCACATCACAATGCTTGGACTATTTTGCAGCGACTCAACCATGCGCGTCAGTTCTCTTTCATAAGCCAATTGGTCGACCGGAGGGTGTGTGTTAGTATACGAATTGGCTGAAGGCATGTCTTGCCATACGAGTACACCCAATTTGTCGGCCCAATAATACCATCGGTACGGTTCTACTTTAATGTGCTTGCGAATCATGTTAAACCCAAAGGCTTTGGTCATTTCGATATCATATTTCAGGGCTTCATCGGTTGGGGCGGTATAAATTCCATCGGGCCAAAAACCCTGATCCAAGGGGCCATGGTGAAACAGGAATTCGTTGTTCAGGTAAAGTTTTTTATAGCCGTCGTCATCTTCGACTGATATTTTTCGCATTCCAAAATAGCTCTTAACGGAATCGACAGCTTCGCCATCTTGCTGCAAGGTGATTTCCAAATCATATAGAAAAGGAGAGTCGGGCGACCATAATTTTTGGTTGGGAATGGAAATCTGGATTTTTTGGTTGGCATTTCCTTCGGTAGTTTGAATCAAGGTGCCTTCATCTTTTACTTTAGCCAAGAATGTTAAACCATCACGTTCAGTGGTTGTCTTTACGGTGAGTGTTAACTGTTGCTGGTCAATGTCGGGAACCATCCGAATGGTTTCAATGGCTGTTTCGGGCAATGGTTCGAGCCAGACTGTCTGCCAGATTCCGGTAACAGATGTGTACATAATGCCACCGGGGTACAAGGTTTGTTTCCCCCGGGGAAAGCCTCCGGAATCGGTCGGATCGAATACCCGGACCGTGATTTCTTGTTCTTCGGATGTTGTTAGGTAGTCGCTAATGTCGAAGCTAAAGGGATTATAGCCGCCAACATGGGTTCCGATGCTGGTTCCGTTGATGAATACTTCCGCTTCGTAGTCCACCGATCCAAAGTTTAAGCGGACTCGCTGACCGTTCCAACTTTCGGGAATACTAAAATGACGGCGATACCAGACTCGCGGATGATGCTCTTTCACACCTGAGATAGCAGATTCAATCGCGAATGGAACTAAAACGTAGCCTGACAAATCTCCGGCAGGTATGGACTCCTGGACTCCAATTCCTGGCTGAAATTGCCAGATGCCATTGAGGTTCATCCACTGGTTGCGTTGGAGCTGAGGGCGTGGATATTCTGGTAATACGTTTTCCGGATCAATGTCCTGTGAAAAACTAGTCATGAGCGGAGCCTGCTGCATTTGCCAGTTTTGTGCCATGGACCATATGGGCGTGAAAATCAATAGGATTTTGAGAATGAATTTCATGATTGATCGATTTTTGTTTCATTTAGGTTTCAACGCTCGTTGAAGGGCTTTCCTCCGCGAATATTCAAAAGGACGCAGTCGGTTTTAGTTCAAATACCTCGGCATTGTTTGTTAGTGGTACACCTAAATGCACATAATCACTCATTGAAATCATCAGTTTGTGGCGCTGTTCTCCGTACTTTGTGAGCTGAGGAGATTGGTTGGCACATTGGCAGCAGGCTTATTTTTTCTGGGTGAACTGGGTGAAAATTAGTTGTTCGTTCCCGTCTGTTAAGACCAGGTTTGAACCCTCAATCTTGTAGCTCCATGTCCGGTTGTTTAGTAATTGCAGAAACTGGCTTTCTGTTTCCAGGTCGGGACAGGCCATTTTTGTGGCGATAATCATCCCGAATTTCAGCGTGTTGCCGGAGTGTTGTACGGGCCCACTAATCTGGTTGCATCCGCCAAATCCTGCAAATCGGTTGTCTTTGAGCTGAAACTCCAGATAGGGCAACTTGTTGTAAACGGTGACCGGAAGATCGTTAATAAGCTGTAATTCCCAAGTCGTGTTCAGTTGGTTTTCGAATTGAGCAGACGGTTTGTCTTTGGTTAAAATATACCAACTGGCATAGCTCGACTCAATCGGATTTCCTTCCAGATCGAGAATGAACAGCTGATTGTTCTTAGCAACAAATTGCTTCAACCCGGCATCTTCAGGCTTGCTGATGAGTGTAATAACGGTATCGTTGATGAGTTCGTATTTTCCGGAATCCAGAAAGTCGCTGGCCTCCATTCCCTGGTAGTGGGAGATTTCGGTGTAAGTGAAATCTTTATTCAAGTTGAGTGAATAGCTAATCCCCGGGCAGTCGGCGCAGGGCAGTTCGCCGAAATATTGTCCAGTTGGGATACCTTGCTTTTTCACCGCACAAGCATGTAATAAAAAAGCAAGCAGTAACAACCAATTTAAATTTTTCATCTTCATTTTTTCATCGAATATTTTGACAAAAATCGTTTTTCTCGACCTCTATATGTAATTAAAACTACTGATATGCAACAAATGTTTAAATGAAAGGCCAAGATGCGAAAATTACGGTGAAGGTTGCGCTCATTGGATCTTTCAGCTGATTTATTAACTTAAATTAACAATGTTTAGGAGCTGGTATTGTTTAACCAATGCGCAAGATTTTAGTATATTTGGCCAACTTTTTACACACTAGTCGCTATTTATTTATGAATTATTTTAGAAAGTTCCTGCTGCTGACGTGGATTGCAGCCTTATCTGTTGGGATGGTCAACGCGCAGGAAAATGAAAAACCTGAAGGTTATCAATTCTCTGTTGTTAATGAAATTCCAACTACATCGGTTAAAGACCAGTATCGCTCGGGGACCTGTTGGTCGTTTTCAGGATTAAGCTTTCTCGAAGCTGAAATGCTGCGTAAAGGCGGGCCGGAAGTTGATCTTTCTGAAATGTATATTGTGTGGCACACTTACGATGAAAAAGCACAAAAATATGTGCGTTTGCATGGCAACTTGAATTTTTCTGCCGGAGGTGCTTTTCATGATGTCACGCAGATTATCAAACGATATGGAATCGTTCCTGAAGAAGTTTATACTGGCTTAAATTACGGCGAATCCAAGCATGTTCATGGCGAAATGGATAAGGTGCTTTTGAAGCAGGCGGAAGGTGTGATCGAAAATCCGAATAAAAAATTAAGTTCTGCCTGGCGCGAGTCTATTCGGGGAACCCTCGATTCTTATTTAGGCGATATTCCTGCCAGCTTCGAATATAAGGGAACAAGCTACACGCCCATGAGTTTTGCGTTGGATTACGTGGGGCTCGATATGGAGGACTATGTTGAGGTTAGTTCCTACACACACCATCCGTTCTATTCAAAATTTATTATTGAAGTTCCGGACAATTGGATGTGGGACGAGGTGTACAATGTTCCTTTGGATGAGTTTGAGGAGATTATCGATCATTCTCTGGCCAATGGCTATACCGTAGCCTGGGCTGCAGATGTGAGTGAAAAAGGTTTCAGTACGTCGAAAAAAGGAGTAGCCGTAATTCCTGCAGTTGACAAGGAAGAAATGAACGATGCTGAAATTGCGCGTTGGGAAAGCTTGTCGGAAAGTGAAAAAAACACCGAACTATTTAAGCTTGAAAAACCTGGCCCTGAAAAGAAAATAACCCAGGAATTGCGTCAGGAAGCTTTTGACAACTACCAAACCACCGACGATCACGGCATGTTGCTTGTCGGTACCGCCCAAGATCAGGACGGAACGGTTTATTATAAGGCAAAAAATTCGTGGGGCGATTATAACAATTACAATGGATATTTCTACGCCTCGAAACCGTACATTCGGTACAAAACGATGAGCATCATGATTCACAAAGATGCCATTCCGAAGAATATTCGAAATAAATTGAATTTATAGCATAAGAAACTCCCATAACCATGGGAGTTTTTTTATGCCATTTATCGGACGATTCCTATCTTTGGTCCGGCAGTTACAACGGAAGTCTCTTGCGCTGGTTCAATCCAATACATGGATAGGAGAGCAATGTGTACCAACTTCCAGTATCAAGTTAGCCAGAATCAAATACCTGCAAAGCCAGTTCGATGAAGCGACTTCTAATTTTTATACTTGCCTGTTTTTCGATCGTTTTTGTGCAGGCGCAGGACGATTGGTCGTGGTGGAACGAAACGCATGGATGGGAGCCGGGCATGCTTGGCTGGCGCAGTTTCATTACGATAAGCCCCGGCTATCTCGGGCCCAATGCTTTGCCGGTTCCCGATGTTGCTAACGGATTGCTCGAAGCAAAGAAAAGCATGCAGGTGAGTTCTGATTTTCATTTCCGAACCGGCGATCATACCCAAAATCTGTCTGGTAGGTTTTACTGTCCGTTTTCAGATAAAATAGCGATTGAACTGTATGGCGTTTTGCTCGAGCATTATGCCATGTCGGATGCTATTCGGGATGAACGGGCGGCCCGTGATCGTGACGGCAGCGGGCTGGCTTTTGGCGATTTGTATTTCGGAACCCAGATTCAGTTGGTGAAGGATCGCAGGTTTCCGAACACTTTAGTGCGTATGGTGGGAAAAACCGCTTCGGGCCGGCCCTTTGATGCCGCCCGCTACAGCGACAGTCCCGGTTATTATTTCGATATTAGTTTTTCAAAGGAAATTCCGCAAATCTTGGGCGAACTGAACGGCTTGCCCTTCGCGTCATTTGGTTTTTACTCGTGGCAAACTAACGATATGAACAACCTTCAAAATGATGCGTTCATGTACAGCGCAGGCTTTGAACTGAGCAATGAAAAGTGGAAAGTTACCAATTCAGTCAGTGGTTATTCCGGATACAAGGATGAGCGCGATCAGCCGGTTGTTTATACCTTCTCAGCCAGAAGAGAACTCGGGAAGAATGCGCTGCAATTGAATTACATTTACGGATTACATGACTGGAAATATCAAACGATAAAACTGGCGTATTTATGGCAATGGAAATAAAAAATGCGGTACACCGGATTCTTAAGAATGCAGGATTCAAAGGATTTTTATACAGTTTTGCTGTGTTTCTGGTATTGGGAATCATCGCGATTGCGACAACAAAACATGGTGATGTGGTTTTGTTTATCAATCAATACTCAGGTGAACGTTGGGATGCGCTGATGTTATTTTTAACGGATATAGGCTTGGGGACGGTGGTTGCCGGAGTTATGGTCGCACTGTTGTTTTGGAAAGTCCGTTTTGGCTTAACCGGACTGGTTAGCTTGGGTCTGGTTGGAATTTTTACCAATCTCGGAAAAAAGTTGTTGTTTGCCGAACGTGCCCGGCCATTCAATTATTTTTATTACGATGATTTTCACCGGTTTATTTATACGGCCGAGCTCAACTACCATTACAGCTTTCCATCGGGCCATTCCATGACGATCTTTGCAGCTATGAGTCTTTTTGCCGTCTTGGCCGGGAAGCAATGGGCAGGCTTGATTTTCTTTCTGGCTGCTTTGGTCATCGGCTTTACGCGAATCTATCTGCTCCAGCATTTTTTTCTGGATGTTTATGTCGGTTCCATATTAGGTGTAATCTCAACCATTTTGGCCTTGGTTTTACTTCACGGCGTTTTTAGGCTAGACCGGTTTCTTTGGTTTGAAAAGCCAGTTTATCGCATACGCTTTAAAAGCTGACAGGGCTTAAACTATACTTTCGGCTTGGTTTCCGGTACCCTGATTGTTTGAGTTAACTGCTCGATCACCCGGTTTCCCAAAGCTGTTTTCCGGTCAATGTGATTGAGAATCTCCCGCACAAAGTCGTTGCTTTCGAATTTTCCCCGTACATTTTCAAAATCCAGTTGTTTCGTTTTTTGGTTGCCATCAATTCCGAAACCGGTCATCGATTCAAGCCGGAATTCCTTCTTGGCATCCGAATAGAGCATCTTGTCAATTTGGACTACACTTTGCTGCCATTCCTTGATGATTTGAATGATGTCTTCGACTGACATCTCTTCAAGGGATTTTTCGAAATATTTCGCAATAAAATCAACGGTCCAGTTCCATTCGTAGTTGTAGTAATTATCGTGTAGCGAATAGAAGATGTCTTCAATCTGCCTGAGCTGGTTAATGCTGCCATTTTCCACCCCGTCCAATAATTCGGAAATTGCATGCTTTGGCGCAATCAATCCGGCCAGGTCAATCCAGTTTCCTTTGCCTACTGCTGAGTCAACTTTTAAGCAGCTGTGCACATCGTAACGGGTTTCGAGGGTACAGGTATTAAGTCGGGTGATGATGGAGTTGCCGATAAATTTCATGATAGCCATGTGGTACAGCTCAATGCCGCGGATCAGGGAGTTACGCTTGATTTTGGTGTTGTTGTAGGAGAAAACCTCGGTCGTTTCGCCCGAAATACGCTGAATTTCATTTAGCTTGCGAATTCCCTTAGCCATTTTTTGAATGGTAAACGGGCTGAGCAGGTTGAAGTTGACACAATCCATTTTCTTTGGGTCGGTGCGTTTATCGCGGCGAGGCCACTTCAAAACATCACGAATGGTGCCAACACTTTTTAGGTTAATTGCCGGGGCAAGCCAGCTTTCATCCTTGTTTTCAATCAGGTATGAGAACGGCATGTCCGACGTGTCGGAGTTTTTGTAGTGACGGCCCATGACCATGGTGAAAGCCCCGATTTTTGCCGGCCAGAGCAAGTAGGAGTCGCTGGTGGTCTTGGATCCACGCTCAACAACCCCATGGTGAATGGGCCCGAGCTTGTACATGTGGTTGCTTTGGTTCGATCCGCTTCCGGCGTTACAAAAGGAAAACATACCAGCAATCAACAGGGTCGATTTGTGGTGAGTAACCGTGTAAGGCCCTGCAAAAAGCGCACAAGCCTCGCCGTGAAACCCTTGGCAATTGGCAAAAAACAGCGAGTTCTCGGCTGAATATTGTGAGCCGAGTTTACACCCCTGACCAATAAAGCAATTGGAAACAATCGCTCCATCAGTGACTTCCGATCCAGAAGAAATGATAAAATCTTTCATGATAATCTCATGGCCCAGTTTTACCGGGGCTGAAGCGTTACTGTTGATGGAGCCATTCTCCAGTTTACTGCAACCGTCGATGATGGTGTGAGCGCCGATTTTTACATTTTTGATTTCGCGGCAGTTAATAATTTGCGAATATTGGCCAACAAAGCCTCGTTCTGATTTTATTCCTTCCGTATAGCGATCAATCAGTTGTTCCAGCTTTTCGTTGAAAACTTTTCGATGCTTATAAAACGCAAGCATGTAAGCCAGGTGGGCTGATAGCTGATCGTAAATGGTTACTTTTCGTCCGCCTGTTTCATCCAGTACCGAAACTTGTATGCCGTTTCCAAAGCTTGATGTGCCTTCAACAGCCAGTAAGTCCGTGTTGTCGATAATGACATGGTCTTCGATATCGTAGTTGGCGATGTAGTTTTTTACATGATTAACAAACACATTGTCGCCCACGATGCAGTTGTGAAAATGAGCATTGAACAGTCCACAGGGTTTTTCAACGTTCCCAAAAAAAATCATGGACTCATTGAACAGTCCCATGCGGATTTCTCCAGAAAACCGGCAATTTTCAATCCGGGAGGCGTCAAATCCCTCTTTAACCAAGATGGTATTCCAGTTTTCAGCTTTATTTTTGTTCTGTTCCAGCGTTTGAATTTCGGCTGGTGTTAATTGGCGGTAACTATCGTTTGACATGGTCGATTCGTTTATGAGGTAATTTGGGCAAGATAATCAAAATGATCGCCTTTGAATAATTGCTTAACTTTTAGTTTATTTTTTTCGGCTCGTTCTTTTAACAAATCCGGGTCAACATAGAGCCACGGAAATTCAAGGCCTTTCTTGTTTTTGTATTCCGTTTGAAAGTTTAATTCGCCGTAGTAAGTTTCAGCTGCCAAGTCAATAACGGCTGAACCATCTTCATCAGTATATAAAAAAATAAGATCGGATGAATCAATCAGGATCTGACCCTTTGGGTGAAGTAAACCAGCCAGTTTTTTGAGCAGAGCATCAAGCTTCGCCAGGGTTCCGGCTATGCCAGTTCCATTCATCAGCAGGAGAATGGTGTCGTACTTTTCATTTTCAAACTGAAAGAAATCGGCTTGACGAATATTCGCAACTCCCCGATCTTTCATCACCTGGCAGCATAGAGCCGATCGTTCGAGCGCGGTTACATCGAGTCCTTTGTGCTGAAGATAAAGTGCATGGCTTCCGGCGCAAGCGCCCACATCCAGAATTCGGCCACGGGCCAAATCAAGCGCTTTTTGCTCCAAAGCGGGCATCTGCTTGTAGCCTCGAAAAAAATAGGAAGGAAGCACTTCATCGGTGTCGAAATCCGTTGAATGAATTAGAATTGGCGAATTGTCGCGATGGTAATGGTAATTAAATACGCCTTGGGCGATTGGATCTTCTTCCGGAAAAATCATGTGAATGACTGCTTATTTTAAAAGAGATAGTTCGGCTTCAAATTTAAAACAAGTTTCGTGTCTTTGCGAATAAATGTAAAAGCCTTCTGATTCTCCTTCACCAATAATGAAGATTTTTAAATCGGGATAGTCTTTGGAAATATCTTTGATTTCATCCAAGTTGATGTTTTCTTTTTGCAACCAAATCGATGTGCTAAATTCTCCCAGTCTCAATCTTTTCTCCGCCAGATCAGCGCACTTGAAAAGCTCGAGTGATTTGTGGTAGTTTATTTGTTTAAAATTGACCATCTTTTCTGTTTGGTTTCGAGAAACAATTTACAACATTTTCCTTTTTCAAGGGCAGTCTGACCTTGAGTTTTTATAAACAAATTCTTGTGGTTGTTGGTAAGGTGTTGGTTATTAATGTAAAACGCCGGTTCTTGCCGGCGTTTTACATTAACTTAGCTTTTTTAGAATCGGAAGCCCAACGTCATGATTAATTGGTCTTTGGTAATTTCAAAGTTGGCCAAATCGGAACCATTATAAACTTCGGCGTAATTTTTATCAACGGCATGTTTGTAAGCCACATCAAAGAAAAAGCCTCCCTGGCGAAATCCTAAGCCACCGGAAATGGCCGACGAAACGGCATCGCTGGTGTCCATTGTGGAGCTTTGGAAATTTTCATTCATCGGACTGGGGTAGTGTTCGTATCCGGCCCTTAAACTCAATTCATTTGATAAGCGGTACTCAGCACCCACATGCAGGTTGCCAACTGCTTTATATGCATTTTTGATTTCCTGATTTTCGTCAAAGAAATCGTAACTATTGCCACCATCGTCCAATTTGATGGTCGAATAATCGACATACTCATAATCAAGGCTAATGATCGCTGATTTTCCAATGACATAGGCTGCACTGAACACTGCTTTCATCGGTGTGGTTAAATCGTAGTCGTAATCACCAAGTGGCGAAAGCGCCTCAAAATTTTCTGAACCGTCATCAAAGGTAATGTACGAGTACATCGTATTGTCGAAGTAATCGTGTAAACGGTAGAACGTTGGAGTATGAACGGCTACGCCAAAGCGCAAATCATCAGTGGGTTTAAAAATCGCTCCCAATTTGACATTAAAACCGGTTCCGGTCGTATTTAAATACGTGTTAAAGGTATAGTCATTGAAAAAGGGAATTTCATTATTGACATCATTCTCAAAAAGACTGGTTGACTCTTTGAAGTCAACATTATGAATACCAACTGTAGCTCCGAGGTAAAACCGGTGATTGAAGTTAGCCGCCATCGAAATCAGAAACTCATCGATGTTTCCTTTTTGTGAATAAGATTTTCGCTGAGACTGGCCGTATCCTGCTTCCGCAATATCGTTAAAATATTCTCCATTTTCTTCATCAAAAATGAGTAGATCAGTCTGCCAGGCCAGTTCTTCGTAATAATTACTCCACACATCATTGTTGGCATTGGCTACAAAGTCATCCAGCAAGGTGGAGTTGGCATCCCGGGCTTCGACCATTCTTTTCATGTTAAAATTATTCAATCGGTTATAGCCTACACCAAAGCTCAATCCAACCATGGAGCCATTCTGGGTTCCGTTGTCTCCAAAATTGGTGACATAGCCCACATTGGGTAGCCCGATGTTGTATTTTGACTCATTGGTTGTTTCTCCTAGGTAGTTAACATCAACCGATGTTTTTCCAAATGAAGGAGTGAGCACAAATTCGCTACTACGGTAAATTCCGAGCCCCGCCGGGTTAATACTGGCCGAAGTAAAATCACCGCCCAAGGCGCCAAAGGCATTACCCATGGCTGCCGAGCGGGCTGTTCCTTGTATCTTGTAGTCTGAGTAACGTAACCCATCAACTAAGTTTTGTCCAATTGCGGTTGCGCTCATAAAGAGCATGACAACCAGTAGATATTGAATTTTTTTCATGGCTGAATCAAATTTAATGAACAATGCTATTCGATTTTTATGTCCTGTTTTAATTAACGCCGGCCGCTGCCACTTGAACCGCTACTTCGGCTACTTCCACTGCTACTTGAACCGCTGCTACTTGAACGACTTGGGCTACTATAGCTTCCACTGCTTCGGCTCGGGCTACTGGTTGAGCGGTAGCTGTTGTTTGAGTTGCTGCTCCTGCTCGGTGCTGCCTGGTATGTTGACCGGGTCGATGTACTTGAGCCCTTGCTGTATGAAGAACTTGACCGGTAGCTCTTTTGATAACTGTTTGAACTACTTTTTGGAGTACTTACCCTCGAACTGCTACTGGTGTTTGGTTTACTGTAAGTAGACGTTCGCGGTGTAACATAGTTTTTGCTGTTATAGCTCGACCGGGTAACCGTTCTGGGCTTACTATAGCTTGGCGTATATTCCCTGCGCTGTGTTGTGGTTGTTGTTTGCGGCTGGTAGGTCCGCTGGTTTGTTGTTGCGCTTTTCACCGTGTTGGTTGATGAACCATCGGTTGAGATACTTCTCCTGCCTGAAGAACTAACTTCTCCGGAAGTGGTTACCCTTCTTTTTTCAACAATGGTGGCGCTTTTTGTGGTGTTGCCATCAGTCGTCCGCCTTTCGCTGTTACTGACCGATGTTGATGTTGATCTGCGCGAGCTGCCAAGGTCTTGGGTCGATGTGCTTTTCAGCCTGGAACTACCACTTGATGAAAGTCGTCCGGCCGATCCGGAGCCTCCGCTGCTTGTGTAATTGTTGTATGATGCGCGGCGGTGTCCGTATTCATAACGGTCAGAGTCGTAATATTGGTTGTGGTTTCCCCAGTAATTGTTATATCCATAGTAATTGTTGTACCCATAATACGGATATCCCCAAGAATAGTAGGGATTGTGCCAACTGTATCCAAAAGAATAATACGGGCTGTACCAGCTTGATCCCCACGGGCTGTAATAGCTGTAGTAGCCACCATATCCTCCGTAGTACCAAGGATCGTAGTAAAACGGATCATACATAAACCTGCTGGAGTAATAAGACCCATAAAAATACGGGCGGTGGAAACGATTTATCCGGTAGGCAAAATCAATTTCATTCGCATCGTAATAATTATTGATGACGTAATCAATATCTCCGTCATTTTCATAAATGGTCGTATCTGATCCCCTTAACTGCATACTCCCCATGTCATATATGAGTTCATCAGCATAAGGATCATCACTTTCAAAAACGTAGTTTTTCAATGTTTTTGAGCCATCAGCATTCTCCTCCATCTCCGTAATCACCTGCTGTCTTGAAACGACCTGTGATCTGCTTTCATAGGTTGCTGGTTGTTCAACAATTGCGGGAGGAGGAACATCTCCGGGTGTAAAATAGATGTCATCGTACCTGTCGGTTACGTATGTCCCGGTGCTGCAAGCACCAAATAAGAGCGCTAATGCCGAGATGAGTGTAACTTTTGCTTTCATAACTAGACCTCCTGTATCTTTAAAAATAAATTATTTACTTTGTAGCTTCAAATTTCAATACAAAAGAAGCAAATACCATACCAAAACAAAAGATATGGCTAAAGAATTAACCTCAAGAAGTGAAAATTATTCTCAGTGGTACAACGAACTGGTTGTAAAAGCCGATTTGGCTGAGAATTCCGCTGTTCGCGGGTGTATGGTCATCAAGCCTTATGGCTATGCGATCTGGGAAAAAATGCAGGCTGAATTGGACCGGATGTTTAAGGAAACCGGCCATGTGAATGCTTATTTCCCTTTGTTCATCCCCAAATCGTTTTTTAGTAAAGAAGCCAGTCATGTTGAAGGCTTCGCCAAAGAGTGTGCCGTAGTTACGCATTATCGCTTAAAAAATGATCCCAATGGCAAAGGAATTGTCGTTGACCCCGATGCCAAGCTGGAGGAAGAGCTGATTGTTCGGCCAACTTCGGAGACCATTATCTGGCACACGTACAAGAATTGGATCCAGTCGTACCGCGACCTGCCCATTCTTTGTAACCAGTGGGCCAATGTAGTTCGCTGGGAAATGCGCACCCGCCTGTTTTTGCGTACGGCCGAATTTTTGTGGCAGGAGGGGCATACCGCTCATGCCACAAAACAGGAAGCGTTGGAAGAGACAGAGCGCATGGTGAATGTCTATGCTGATTTTGCTGAAAATTTCATGGCGCTTCCGGTCATTAAGGGAGCCAAATCAGAAAATGAACGCTTTGCCGGGGCCCTGGAAACCTATTCCATTGAAGCCTTAATGCAGGACGGAAAAGCGCTTCAGTCGGGCACTTCGCACTTTTTGGGACAGAATTTTGCTAAAGCATTTGATGTGAAATTTGCCAACCGCGACGGGAAGGATGAGTATGTGTGGGCGACGAGCTGGGGGGTTTCCACCCGTTTGATGGGCGCTTTGATTATGGCTCATTCCGATGACAATGGATTGGTGCTGCCTCCAAAACTGGCTCCTTTCCAGGTGGTCATTATTCCTATTTACCGGAAAGATGAACAACTGGCTGAAATCAGTTCGAAAGTAGATGAAGTGGTGGCCAAATTGAAAGCCAAAGGAATCAGCGTAAAGTATGATAGTCTGGATACGAAAAAACCGGGTTGGAAATTTGCCGAGTACGAATTGAAAGGTGTTCCTGTGCGATTGGCCATCGGACCGCGCGATTTGGAAAATGGTACGGTTGAAGTGGCCCGTCGCGATACCCTGACCAAAGAAGTGGTTGGTCTGGATAATATTGATCAGTATGTGGCTGATCTGTTGGATGATATTCAGCAAAATATTTACAAAAAGGCATTCGATTATCGCACGGAACACACGACTCCGGTGGATACTTACGAGGAGTTGAAAGAGGTACTGAATACCAAAGGAGGTTTTGCGCTGGCTCACTGGGATGGAACTGCGGAAACCGAACAAAAAATTAAGGAAGAAACCAAAGGCACCATTCGCTGCATACCGTTTGACGGGGTGAAAGAGGAAGGAAAGTGCATTTATTCAGGAAAACCGTCGTCGCAGCGCGTATTATTTGCCCTGGCTTACTAGATTTTT
>JAGXIR010000169.1 GCA_024635605.1 Sunxiuqinia sp. | reverse complement strand
CTTGCTTCACTGATGAAAACAGACTCACTTGACCAATGGGCAAAACATGTACAGGCAAATTTACAAGGGAATGATGACGAGTTTTTGAAATCTTCCAGAAATGATGGACAAACCATCATCGACATCGCTTTCGATTATTGTGAAGCCGGTTTTTATGCAGAGGCCATTCAGCTCATTCAACTGCACCATGCACATGAGCCTGCCAACTGTGCCGTGCCAAATCCGCTGAACCAAACGGTGATGACCAAGTTTATTTTGGCCTGGCTTTTTGAAAAGGTGGATAAGAAAGCTGAATCGGAGTCCTTACTAAAAGAGCTCTCAACCTCCTCGTACGATTATTTTTTCCCTTCACGAATTCAGGAGCAATTGATTCTGGAATGGGCCATTCAGCAAAACGAAGCAGTTTCGCTGGCAGCTTATGGGCTTGGGAATTACTACTTCAACCTGAAACGCCACGAAGATGCCATCAGTAGCTGGGAAAAAGCAGCGAATGCAGGTTGCCGTTATGGCACATTGTACCGAAACCTGGGGATCGCATATTGGAATACAAATGCCGACGGAGAAAAGGCAAGACAGGCTTTCGAAAAAGCGGTGCAGCTATCACCCGAAGATATGCGCATACAATACGAGTTCGACCAGCTGCGGAAAAAGTTAAACGATCGTCCGGCTGAACGTTTGGCCTACCTCGAAACATTAAATGAAAAAATATTAACACGCGACGATTTCAGTGTTGAATTGGCTGCGTTGTATAATTTCACCGGTCAGTATAAAAAGGCGCTCAAATTGCTTGAGAATAAAAACTTTCACCCTTGGGAAGGAGGCGAAGGACAAGTGTTGCGTCAATACACCTATTCGTGTTTGAAGCTTGGGCAAATTGCTTTGCATAACGATGAGCCACAGAAGGCATTGGCCTTTTTTGAAAAATCGCTGGATACCCCCGATAACCTGGGTGAAAAGTATCATCCTTTGCAGGCTGTAGCGCACATCAATTACTGGAAAGGAATGGCCTGCAAAGCATTAGGAAAGCAGGAAAAAGCCAACGACTATTTTCAGAAAAGTACCCATGAAGATGGTGATTTCGTCGATATGGCAGTAAGCACTTATTCCGAACTGTCTTATTACAAAGCCTTGTTGTTGATGGAACTGGGGCAATCGGAAGAGGCTTTTGGCTTGTTGACAAAGATTCGTCATTTTGGTGAAGAAAAGCTAACGCAAGAGGCCCGGATCGATTATTTTGCGACTTCGCTCCCGTTGTTACTGGTGTTCGAAGATGATCTGCAGAAAAGAAGTGAATTGGAAGCTAAATACTTAATTGGATTGGCTGAGTTGGGGCTTGGAAACAAGACCAAAGCCTTGGATTTATTTGATGAAGTACTTCAAATCAATGCGATGCATGTTGGAGCGCATGATCAACTAGTCAGCACGAAGGAGTTTCTGAAAAGAACTTAGAAGTAAGGATCCGTGCAACGAATGGATTTAAATCGATAAATAGCGGTAATGAAAAAAACAATTATCGTATTTGTTGGAGTACTGGCGGCACTGGTAATCCAGGCGCAAACAACTTACACGGTCAATATTGAACAGCCGGAAAAAGAGATCATCCGGGGGCATCTTGATTTGGGAGGAAGAAATTCAGCAGGCGAGGAAATTTCAGTAAATAGCTATTACATCGAGAAAAATGGAAAACCTTTTTTCCCGGTAATTGGTGAGTTTCATTTTTCGAGATACCCGGAAGCGTACTGGGAGGAATCGATATTGAAAATGAAGGCCGGAGGAATTAATGTCATTACATCTTATGTGTTTTGGAATATTCACGAGCGTCAGGAGGGGTTATTTGACTGGAGTAATGATCTTAATTTGCGAAAGTTTATCAAGCTGGTTGCTAACCATCAACTATATGCCATCGTTCGCATGGGGCCATTTTGTCACGGAGAAATAAGGAACGGAGGGCTCCCGGATTGGTTGTATGGAAGACCATTTGAAGTTCGTAGCAACGATCCCGGATACCTCGAATATGTTGATCGTTTGTACTGGCAATTTGCTGAACAGATCAAAGGCTTGCTTTACAAGAATGGAGGGCCTGTTGTGGGAGTTCAATTGGAAAATGAATATCAACATTCCGCGGCTCCCTGGGAGTTTTCTTATCCCGGAGCTCGCAACGAATTAACGGTGGCTAATAGAGATGCGGCATTAGCTCATGAACAGATTGCAGATACTGACGGCGCGAATCCCTGGTCTGAATATGGAAAAAAGCACATGGCCAATCTGAAAGCGATTGCGAAAAAACACGGGATCGATGTTCCGTTATATACAGCAACCGGATGGGGCAACGCCACAATTGTCGAGAAAGGAAGTCTGCCGGTAACCGCTGGTTATGCCTACCCGTTTTGGGCAGAGCCAAGTCCTTCGCCTTTCTATCTTTTCAAGAACATTCATAAAAATCCTGACTATAGTCCGGTGAGCTACGATACAGATTTATACCCTTCCATTCCCGGTGAAATTGGTCCTGGAATACAAGCCAAGTTTTCGCGCAGGCCGATTGTTCCTTACGAAAGCTTGCATCCGTTGATGGTTCGTATTATTGGCAGCGGTTCCAACGGAATTGGATATTACATGTACCATGGAGGATCAACTCCCCAGTTTGATGGAAAGTTTTACAACGAAGAAGTAAATGGCTTGCCTCGCGTAAACTACGATTTTCAGGCTTCCATCGGCCAATATGGACAAGTGCGCGATCATTACAAACACTTACGAATGCTGCACATGTTTTTGGATTCTTATAGTGAAATCTTGGCTCCGATGAAGACCATTTTGCCCGAGACCAATATGGACATTACGCCTGACAATACCGATATACTGAGGTATGCAGTACGCTCGTATGGCGAATCCGGCTTCCTGTTTGTAATTAATTTTCAAGACCATATTGAGGTCAGATACATAAAGGATGTTAATATCAAGATTGAAACCGGCAGCGAAACCATTTCCTTTCCGTCCAGTGGGACATTTAGTGTTCCCAAAGCGACCAGCGCCATTTTGCCATTTAACCTGACGCTTGAGCATGCAACAGTAAAATCGGCTACCGTTCAACCATTAACAATTCTTCATCGAGACGATCAAAATTATTACGTTTTTAGTTCCGTTGACGGGATTGAACCGGAGCTTAATTTTTCATCAGAAGTCCGTATTTCTAAATTAAAAAATGCTTCAGAAAGTCTGGATCGTGGAATAAAAAGAGTTAGGGCGAAAACAACCGCTCCGTTCACATTTACTGCCAACGGAGTTATTTTTTTGATCATACCTGAAGACATGGCGATGAATGCGTCTAAAATTGATGACAAGCTTTTCGTTTCTGATGCGCTGATTTTAGAAGACTCCAATGGTCTTCAAATCATTAGTCGAAAAACCGAAAATGTGGTCCATGTATTTCCAAAGCAAGAAATAAAGCTAACCGATTCTGTGGCAAGTATAACCAAAGAGAAATCGCAGGTTGTTGGTTTTGAAACCTATTCTGTGAAATTCGAAAAATTGGAGCCGGAGGTGATCATCGAGGAGATTAGCTCCCAAAAGTACAGCTTGCAGCTCAATGCAGATCTGGCAAAACTGAACGATGTATTTATCCATATCGATTATGTCGGCGACAGAGGACTGGCATTTATTAATGGAGAGCTGATCACGGATCATTTTTATCAGGAACGCAAGTGGGAAATTGGATTGAAAAGTTTTACCACGCAGCTAAAAAACAACAAGATGGTATTGATTTTTCATCCGATGTTTTCAGATTACACTTATCTGGAAGATTTGAATTCTATACCGGAATTTGTGGATGGTAAATATTTAAAGGTTAAGGGTTTTGAAATTATTCCCGAATACAAGGCAGCAATTTGGGTTAAATAACTAATGTATTGATTTTCAATCAAGAGTATATCGAGGCCTACCCACGCAAGCACCTTGAAAATCATTGACAATCAACTTAAAACAACGCTGAAATCGACTTTTTATCGGTGTGGTCGCCGAAAAGAAGAAAAAAGCCTTGCGAAGGATCTATGCGATGCTTCTCTGAATGAGCAAAAGCATCACTTATTTTTTGTGTCTGTACAGCCATCACCTAACTTGTTGTGGAGTATCAATCAGCAGACAAACTAAGCCTGGATGGTAAAAATTCTTTACTCAAAATCAAATCAATTAACAAACGATTCAACAATCTCGACTGCAAATGTGTTAATTATTAACACATTTGTTCATGAACCTTAAAATTTAACAAAATGAAAAAGATTATTTTTTTTGTATTTGTACTGATTTTTGCGTTCAGCGCAGCCCCAGTACTAGCGAATGGTGCGGAAGAAAATTCAGCATCCGAAAACAACGCGACTAAAGCAAAAACGGAAAACAAACTATCAGATGAGGAGGTAAAAAAACTAGTAGAACGTGTTGAAGAAATCCGCGAAATGGACAAATCGGAAATGAATTCTAAAGAAAAGCGTGCCTTACGCAAAGAAGTGAAAGAGATAAAGGAAAACGTAAAGAAGCACAGCGGAACCATTTATATTGGTGGAAGTACGCTTCTCATCATTATTCTTTTAATTATTCTTTTGTAGTCGATTCTAATTTGAATTCAATTCATACATTGAAACCAATTGTATTAGTTTACTGTACTTTTGACTTTCAATGTGTGAATTGAAAAATCTTTGGAGCAGCCGGGCTTCTAACTCGAAACAAAATCATTGTAAAAAAATAAAAAACGAGTCCTGAAAGTTGGATTTTCAAACTTAAGAAATGAAGCAAAAATACGGGGCAGTTAGCCAATTCAGGGTTCTTTTAAATCTTTTCAAATCAATAAGTTTCGTGCTATTTTTTCTCGGTGTCATTTTTCCCGGCAAAGCTACTGCACAAAATTATTTTCAGCAGGAAGTTAATTTCAGAATAAACATCACACTCGACGATCAAAATCACGTACTTCGGGGCAACGAGACTTTTGAGTACATCAATCACTCGCCCGACACCCTCCACTTTCTTTACGTTCATCTCTGGCCAAATGCCTATTCCAACAACGAAACGGCTTTAGCAAAACAACTATTCGAACTATATGGCAAACAAGAACTCTTTGACAAGCCCGACTTAGCCGGATGGATTGATTCAATCGACTTCAGAGCCAACAACCTAAAAGTTCACTGGCATATCCTTAAAGATCGGGAGGATATCTGTCAGCTTCATTTGAATGAACCTCTGAAACCGGGCGATACAACTTACATCAGCACTCCGTTTAGGGTTCAAGTTCCAAAGGGCGAAATTTCAAGATTAGGTTCTAATGGAAAATCGTTTCAAATTTCGCAATGGTATCCAAAACCTGCGGTTTACGACCAAGACGGCTGGCATCCCATGTCCTACCTGGATCAAGGGGAGTTTTATTCTGAATTCGGGACCTATGATGTGTCGATTACGCTACCCGAAAGCTACACCGTAGCTGCAACCGGAGCGCTGCAAACCATTGAGGAACTGCAGCGGTTGGAACGTATCGCCAACGACACCATCCAATTGGATACGCTTGCTGGAGAAAAGATCAGTGATTCTCCTGGTTCAACAAAACTGAAAACACTCCGGTATACCAGCCAAAGCATGCACGATTTTGCCTGGTTTGCTGATCCTGATTTCCACGTCACAAAAGAAACGGTAACATTGCCTGAATCTGGCAGGAAAGTGATCATTTATGCTCTGTTTACAGACCATCAGGCAGAGCTCTGGGAACATGCCTTGTCCTATGCGTCTGAGGCCTTGCTTACCTTTTCCAAATGGATTGGCGACTACCCCTACTCCAGCTTTACAGTTGTTCAAACCAAACTCAAATCCGGGCTTGGAATGGAGTATCCGAGTCTTGCAGTAATTGGAGACGCCAGCGACGCCTACAGCCTTGATGAGGTTATTACGCACGAAATTTGTCACAATTGGTTTTACGCTGCACTGGCTTCGAACGAACGGCTGCACCCCTACCTCGACGAGTCGCTCACCAGTGCCTATACAGCTCGATATATGTTGGAAAAGTATCCAGACACCAAACTTTGGGAAATCTACATTAAAAATGAAAAGCTGGCAAAATTCTTCAATATTGATAAACAGCACATACAGGAGGCAGAGGAATATTTTTGGCTAAGTTTGGCTCGAAATAATCTTGAGCAACCAATCAACCTCAATGCTACTGAGCTGGATGAGACCAATTACAATCTGATTTTATACTACAAGGGAGCCCGCGGAGTAAACTATCTACGCGCGTATCTGGGTGATTCCCTCTTTGATTCGGCCATCAATGAATATTATCGCCGTTGGAAATTTAAACACCCGCAACCAGATGATTTTCGGCTTACAATCGAAACGCACACCGGGAAAGACCTCCGTTGGTTTTTTGAAGATTTTCTGGGTACAACCAAACGGCTTGATTACAAAATAGAACGCTTGCAAGATCAAAAACTTCTTATAAAAAATACAGGCGAGTTGGCTTCGCCGTTGATCATTTCCGGATTGAAAGATGATTCCGTTTATTTTGAAAAATGGATTGACGGTTTTGAAGGGCAACGATGGATCGACCTTCCGGCTGGCAATTATACGGAAGTCAAAATTGATCCCAATCATGTGATGCCTGAGATCTTTCGGAAGAATAACAACATCAGAAAACATGGTATCTTCCGCAAGTCTGATCCGCTTCAGACTCAACTTTACTTTTCGATCGAAGATCAGGAAAAAAATAACCTCATGTATTTCCCATCTTTCAGCTGGACCAGAGAAGATGGCCTGATGGTAGGATTGGCTTTGCACAATGGTTTTGTCATTCCGAAGCCACTGGAATACTTTATCATGCCTTTCTATGGCTTTGAACATTCAAAATTGGCTGGTTATGCAAGACTATCCTATACCATTACGCCCTTTCAAAAACTGGTGCGGATGGCTGCCTTTTCGCTTGAGGGCACTCAATTTGGAGCTCCGGGAAATCAAAACTACCAAACCTTAAAAGCCGGCGTGGAACTTTTTTTCCGATCAAATCACCAAAAACCATTCATCCAAAGTATTTACGGGAATTACATTCAGGCGTCCAACTTGATTCAGCTAAACAGCGAGGAAAAAGCCGCACAAAACTCTTTCGTACAAATCGGATACCATCTAAAAAAACAAAGCAGGATCAATCCGTTTACGTTACATAGCGCCATTGAATACGCCCAGGTTTATCAAAAAATAACAGCAGAATTGAATTACCGGCTAAGCTATTATGGGGAAAACCGGGGACTGGACTTCAAACTGTTTTCAGGTGCAATGCTAAAGGAATCTTCGAACGCATCGCTATACGGACTGGCCCCGGCTGGGCG
>JAGXIR010000168.1 GCA_024635605.1 Sunxiuqinia sp. | reverse complement strand
GGTGAAGGCCAGTGGAGATTATAGCCTGAAGGGCAGTTCTGATCTTTCGCTGGAGGCTTCGTTCAGTAGAGTGGAGGAATTTGCGGCTTATATTCCGCTGGAAGATTTTGCAACCAGCGGAGAGATTAAAGCG
Organism: Sunxiuqinia sp.; assembly: GCA_024635605.1. GTDB lineage: Bacteria > Bacteroidota > Bacteroidia > Bacteroidales > Prolixibacteraceae > Sunxiuqinia. The sequence goes on along the minus strand of JAGXIR010000168.1, from coordinate 13,519 downwards.
CGCTTGTGGGGAACACCGGATTCGCTCCACTTGGAGTCGGTGCTGGAGCTGAACCAAACCACCTACCAAAACATGACACTGGAGCGCCTGCTGGTGGATGCGCAGGGTTTGCTTGCGAAGAATGATACGACGATCAGCGCGCAAATCCGGGGCTATGACTTGGTCAGTGATAATTTCACCGTAGATTCCTTGGCTTTCAATGTAGAAGCAGCTCCGGATACGGTGTTTCTGGACGGGCAATTGGTGAGCGACGAGCTGAGTACGGGTTTGCAGGCGGGCCTTCGGATGGGCGATGTGATGCGCATCAGCTTGACCGAATGGCAGATTGACTACCAGGAGCAGCACTGGACTTTGCAGGACGCACCGGCAATTTTTGAAATTGATTCGGTTAACTATCGGCTCGATGAGTTTAAGCTGGCCTCGGGAACGGCCGACACCAGCCAGTATTTGTCGGCACAGGGGGTGATTAGCCGGAAGGGAGAGGAAGATTTCAACTTGCAGGTTGCCAACATCAATTTGGCGGAACTTTTAAAATTAACGGGACAGGAAATGGATGCTTCGGGCCTGATTAATTTATCGGTGAGTTTGTCGGGAACGGCTGACGACCCGATTGTTCAAGGAGATTTTGGTTTGGATCAGGCGGTGATGAATGACTACCGTATTAGCGATTTTGGCGGAACGTTCGCTTATTTGGGCAAGCAACTCGAGCTGGAGGCACAAATAGTACCACAGGACAGCGGAAAATTTGTCTTTTCGGGAACCATCCCGTTTGAGCTGATGCTGGACAGTATGGGCGTGAAGTTCAACCCCAAAGACTCGTTAGATGCCCGCCTGACGATTGATGAATTTCCACTGGCCGTTTTACAGACCGTCAATGTAGGGGAAGGAATTTCCGGCTACATCGTGGGCGATGTTATCGTGAAAGGAACCATCGATTCACCCGATCCGGAAGGTGGTTTTCATTTGGTAGATGCTTCCCTTCGAATACCTCAATATGGGGTGGATTACCGTGAAATCAATTTAGAAATTGATTTTAAAGGGCAAGAAGTTTTTTTGGATACGCTGCTCATTCGCTCAGCTGACGGAACCTTGACCGGTGGTGGGAAAATTGGGTTTAGCTCCGACTTTTACAAGGGCAATGTGAGCGATACCGAGATCAAACTAAAGTTTAATAAATTCAATCCAGTCAACCACAAGCAATTCAACATGCAGGTTTCGGGCAATGCCAGCCTGGGAGGATCGAAAGATGATGTGAAATTCGATGGCGACCTGAACATCCCAAGAAGCGAGATTTATTTACCGGCCATCTTCAACCTGATGGGAAAAATGGTTGAAACGGAAATGCCCAAACCCATTTTGGTGCGCGAACTGGAAGCACTTGATGCGGAATCCATCGATTCCATCAACATTTCGCAGATTGACACCACGGAGATCGACAGCCTGAACTTTGACTACTTCGATAATTTAACAGGCGAAGTGCGACTGAAGATTCCGAAAAATACCTGGATCAAGAATGAAGACATGCATATTGAAATTTCGGGCGATTTGGAATTCATTAAGCACAAGCAATTCTTCGAACTTTTTGGTTCGGTTGAAGTGGTGCGAGGGCAGTACGATCTGCTGGGGCGCACCTTCATGATTGAGTCTGGCACCATCAGTTTTCAGGGAGGTGAAGAGCTGATGCCGCGAATGGACATAACCGCCAACTACACTTTCCGTAACTCGGAGCGCGTGCAGCAAGAGTTGAGTGTGGCAATGAGCGGCACGGCCGAAGAACCTTCGGTGAGCTTTACTATGGATGGCAGCAGTGTGAGCGAAGGCGACGCTTTGTCGTATATCCTGTTTGGCAAGAGCATGAACGAACTAACCATGGACCAGCAGGAAAATGTTTCAGGGGCAAGCGATATGGCCGGAAAGGCGGCGGCTTCCATCCTGTCGTCGCAGCTAACCAACTTTTTGGGCGACAAACTCAACGTGGATTATATTGAAGTGAAAAGCGAGGGCAATTTCGAAAATGCCACGGTGGTGGTGGGAAAATACATTACCAACGACCTGTTTGTGAGCTACGAGCAGCGCTTTGGCGAAACCGACCAAAAAGACATGGCGAAGTACGAAGTGAAACTGGAATACGAGCTCTTCCGCTTCCTGTTTTTCCAGTTGAACAACTCCTCCAACGACAGCGGTTTTGATATGATTTTTAAGTTCGACGCGGAGTAGCGAAAATCCTAAGCGTGCAAGGGGGGAGCAAACAAGTGATCGCATTTCAGACTTGTACCGTTTTACCAGGCAGGGTTTGGTCAGCCGTGATAAAAGGGGGCTTGAATTTGTCGAGCTTAACCACCGATGGCAACGATGACAAGAACCTAAAACTGGGTTTTCATGTCGGTTTGTACAATAAAATTGCGATAAGCGAAAGTTTTGCTATCCAACCTGAGTTATTGTATTCGGTGAAAGGAATGAAACTCGACTATGATAATAGCACCATTGCCGATGGAGACACAAAATTCGACCTAAATTACATTGAACTGCCGGTGAAACTGGTCTTCAATTTATCAGAAGATTTTGAGTTTCAGGCGGGGCCCTATATCAGTTATTTGGTCAGCGCCAACCTGGATACCGATGCCGAAGTGCTGGATTATTTCCAGATTGATTCGGAAGATGAAATTGACCGTAAAAATTTCAATACGTTGGACTACGGACTCTCTTTCGGACTGGGCTTTGACTTGCAAACGGTCCTGGTCGGGTTTAACTACAACCTTGGTTTAAACCAGGTGGCTAAAGACGATGAACCTTCTTATGATTTGCTTGGAGACGCGAAAAATAGCGTGATCCAGGTTTATGCAGCCCTGAAATTTTAACCCTTAAAATTAAAAATTATGTTACGTCTAGTTATTTTGTTTTTTATTATTGCCTTGGTGGCAGCACTGTTTGGTTTTGGTGGAATTGCTGCCGGAGCCGCTGGAATTGCCAAAATCATCTTTTACATTTTCATTGTTTTGCTCCTCTTGTCAGTCATAGGAGGAGGAATTCGTGGATGGAAATAAGCATTGGCCAGCACATTCAGCGGTATAAATAGTCGTTTAGAAGCGAAGCGACTACCAGATATTTCAAATAAATTTTTTAGATGAGTGTGCTTTAAATTTCAAACCACTGTATCATGAAACGGGGAGTCAACAGCTGACTTCCCGTTTTGACTATTCTTCCATTTCTTTCAGAATGTTTTCGACTTCCTCTTCTGTTTTGTGTAGTTTGTCTTTGCAGAGCTTAATCAGGCTTGAAACCCGTTTTACCTGGGCCGATAACTCATCCACATCCAGTTCTTCGTTTTCAATTTTTGCGAGAATTTCGTCAATCTCATTGACGGCTTCCTGATAGCTTGGTTTTTTTGTTGCCATTGTGCTTATTTTTTTGTGAGTTTACTTGTTACTTTTCCATCGGCTAGTTGGGTTACCAATTCATCACCAATATATAAATTACCAACCGACTTGATCAGCTGACCGTTCTTGTAGGTCAGGCTATAGCCTCGTTTTAAAACGTTTTCCGGATCGACCAGGCGAACCTGTCCTTCGAAATGCAACAGTTTATTATGTTGCACTTTTAGGTTGTTTTTTCCTCTGATTTTCAGTTCCTGCTGCGATTGGCCCAGTTGGTTGCGTTTGATCCGAAACTGCCGTTGAATAAAAAAATACAGGTTATCCAGTTTTCGGTCAAGCTGGTGTTTTTGCTCACCAAGTTGTCCCGTTCCAAGTTTTTCAACCTGGTATTTGTGTTGCTGAAGTTGTTGCTTCTTACTTTTTAAAAAAGAGGGAACGGATCGTTCCAGTTTCAGGTTCGTTAACTCAAAACGGTTGTTTTCCTGGCCGACGATTTGCCGAACGCCCTGTCTCATGTTTTGCAGGGTTCGCTGGAGGTATTCTTTTTCTGTTTGAAGTCGTTCTTCCACTTCCGTGACAAAGCGTTCTTTCAGTTCATCCAGCATTTGCTCAAAAGCAGCCGCGCCGCCGATTAGAAATTCCGCAACGGCGGTGGGTGTTTTCAGTTTGGTGTGTGCAACCAGATCCACCGCTGTTTCATCTTTATCGTGCCCAATGCCGGTAATCACCGGAATAGGAAGCTGGGTAATGTGATAAGCCAGTTCGTAATGATCAAAACTGGCCAGGTCGATTTGAGCACCACCTCCGCGGATAATCACCACCACATCAAAAAAATATTCGTATTGAAAAATTTGCTCCAGCGCAATGATGATCGAAGCAGCAGCATCTTTTCCCTGCATGATGGCCGGGAACAACTTGGTGTAAAAATGAATGTGGTAGGCATTATCGGCCAGTTGGTTTTGGAAATCCTGCAAGCCGGCCGCCGTGGGCGACGAAATGATGGCAATGCGCTGTGGAACCAAGGGCAGTTCGAGCTCCTTGTTCATGTCGAGCACACCATCTTCTTCCAGTTGAAGGATGATCTCACGCCTTTTACGGGCCATGTCGCCCATCGTATAGCTGGGGTCAATATCGCGGATATTGAGACTCAGCCCATACACCGGGTGAAATTCCACTTTGGCCTGTACCAACACTTTCAACCCTTCAGAAAAAGCCTGGCCGGTGGTCGTTTCAAAATAGGGTTTTAACATGCGGAAGGTGTACGACCAGATGGTAGCCCGGCAGCGGGCGACCACCTCTTTCGTAAGTTCATTCACTTCAACCAATTCCAGGTAGCAATGTCCGGTTCGGTTGTTGTTCAGCTCGCTGATCTCCGCCTTAATCCACATCAAGGCTGGAAAAGCATCATCCAGTTGCGCTTTGATTTGGTTGTTGAGTTCCGAAAGTGAAAGTTGTGCCGTTGCCATAAACCATTCGTTTACGGATTGATCTTGACCAGTTTGATGACCGAAACGTCGGTGTCGGATGCTATTTTTGCCAGGATCAATCCGGCTGGCAAGTTAGCCAAATTCGATAAAAAAAAGGAGTGTTGGTCATGGAAAACTTGCTGTTGCAATAAGCTTCCGTTTACAGAAAACAGGCTGACCGTAAACTTTTCAGAGGGCTCGGCCGATTGCTGGTAAAGAAAAACCTGATCGAGAAAAGGGTTGGGAACCGCCAGCCAGTTTTGTGCGATTGCAGCGGGCTTATGTTCCGAAAGCAGCTGCTGAGCCTTTTCAAAATCGGGAATTCCAAAACCCAGCGTATCGTTTGGGTTGGTGTATTGTGAGGCGCTTTTCTCAAGTGCTTCCTTGATTTGCAGGCTGCTGGCTTTTGGGTTCGCTTGCCACAGGCAGGCGGCCATACCGGCCAGCACTGGCGATGAGAAAGACGTTCCGTTTGATGCGCCAATGCTGCCATCGGTTTTCTGGAGGGTGGTTCCCCAACCCACAGCAACCAGGTTTGGTTTGACGGCACCACCGGCTGCCGGGCCCAGCGAGCTGAAAGGAGCCCAAATGCTGTCGTTTCGAACAGCGCCAACGCCAATAACCAACTCACCATCCGAGGGGGCTGCCAGGTATTTCCAGGAGGCGGCGGCTTCATTTCCGGCGCTGGAAAATACCAGCATGCCTTTTTCAACGGCCATGTTGGCCGCCCGGGTCACACGGGTTGTTTTACCATCCAGATCGGCATAGCTGTGGTTCATGTTGGCATCGTCAAAAACCGTGTAGCCCAGCGATGAGTTGATGATGTCGCAACCGGCGCTGTCGGCAAATTCGGCGGCAGCCACCCAGTTGTCTTCTTCAATTAAATACTCGGTTGCATCGTCCTCCGTGCGAAGTAAAAAATACGACGCTTTTGGGGCTGTGCCAATCAATTGTCCGCTGAGTTCGCCTCCCATGGTTGACAACACATTGGTCCCGTGCGAATGTTCGAGGTAAACGTTTCCGCCGGGATTCACAAAGTCGCGCGTGCCAAAAATCCGGTTTTCGGCTAGCAGACGCTCAAAAGCAGGTAGTTCGTCGGTTTTAAAGAAACCGGCATCCAATACGGCAATGAGCATGCCTTCGCCCCGAAATCCTTGCAAGTGCATCGTTTGCCCGTTAAATAGTTTCAGTTGATGAATGGAAGCCCCGTAGGCTGCTTCGTCAATTTCTTCCCACTGGTTTTCAATCCTGAACTTATTGGTGGTTGATTTTAAGTTGATGCCGGGTTTGGTCATCTCAGAAAACAGGATGAAGTCGAGTGTAGTGATGATTTCCTGATAAACAGAGTCGGTAGCTTTAATTGTGGCGCCGTTCAGCCATTTTGAAGTGTGGATGATTTCGGCTCCTTTTGCAGACAAGGCTTCAATATAGGCCTGCGAAACCGGCAGGTCGTGTTCGTCGACGACAATATTTTGTTTTTGACGCCGCTCAATAGCCTGCTTTGACAGGAAATTTTCTGGTTGATTAATACTGTAATTTGAGCCGTTTTTATCTGCAAACTGGATCCAATAGTAGTTGGTTACCTCATTTTGGGCGAATGAAACTACGGTGAACAGGAGTAAAAAACACACTAGCAGCAGCTTATGCATGCTTTTCAATTCCAGGCTGAGTGAATAATATGGATCTATTTCTGTCAAGGCGATTCTCTTTTAAGCGATTCAGTCCATCGGTTTGTCATCGCGCCGGAATACGATTTTCCATCATATACCGGGCAGGGTCATCCATGAACTTTTCGGGATCAATCAGTTTGCTCTTGTTCTTATCCAGCTCATTAAATTGAATTTGTTGAATACTGTCTAAAACCTGGGGGTTGAGCAGAAGGCCAAGATCGTAGCTTAGCGTGTGCGAAAAAGATCCGTCGGGATGGTAATAGTTCCAATCGCCGTTTCGGAGTCCCCTGGCATACAATGCATCCAGCTCAAGCTGGCCGTTTTCGTAATAAACCTGACAGGCTCCATCCCGTTTCCCATCAACCATGCGACATTCGAGGTATGGTTTTCCGCTTTTGAAGTATGCCCGGTAAATGCCATTTTGCAGGTCATTCTTCCAATTGCTTTCTTCGAATAATTCGCCGGTAGGGTAATAAGTTTTTGAGGTTCCGTGTTTCTGATTATTTACAAAAACTTCCGTTGAAACCAATTGGCCATTTTGGAAATACTGCCATTCGCCTTCTTTTCTTTCGTCTACATAACTGCCTTTTGCCATAAGCTTTCCCCGGTTGTCGAACAATTCAGAGGGAATGGTATCCGAGTCTTCAGAATAGCTCAAACGCGCTTTTAAAAGCCCGTTGGTGTGGTAGCGCTTAAACTCCCCAACCGGTTGGTCATTTTTGAATGTTCCTTCATAAGCCAAGTTTCCGTTGGCGTGTTCTTTTTGCCAAAAGCCTTGTTTCCGGCCTTCTTCATCAACTTGGTTGATGGCATTTTGGGCTTGACCTGCATGCAGGGTTAAAGCCAATAGTACGGATAATAAGATGCGAATCATAGGTTAACTGATATGCCCCAAATCTAAAGATTTTTTCGCGGATCAAAAGCCAGTAAACCGCTTTCTTAGTTTCCTCCGAGGGTTCTTAAAAAGTTTCGAACTGATTTCACCGATTCCAGTTTATAGGAGGCGGCGGTGCTTTTTAGGCCTACTTTAATGGTCACTGCCGTTTCGGGCAATTCGCGGAACATGTATTCATCGGTCCAGTCGTCGCCGATGGCAATGACATAGTCGTACTCATTTTCGCGTAAGAACCGCATGGCAGCAACGCCTTTGTTTATTCCACCAGCCTTTAGTTCAATCACTTTATTTCCCTCCATAATTTCGAGGTTGTGGTTGGCAATCATGTTACGCAACTCATCTTTCAGCTCGTTGGCGCGCAGTTCGCCTTGTTCCGGAACCGAATTGCGATAATGCCATACCAACGAGTAGTTTTTTTCTTCAATAAAAGTTCCGGGTGTCCGGTCGACAAAGCTTTCGAGGATTGGCCGAATCACAGGTTTCCATGAGCTGTTAATATTATCCAGCATTTGCCAGTCGCCACCAATTTTTTTCAACCAAACGCCATGCTCAACAATCAGGTTTACGCGATGATTTCCCAGCCATTTCTCCAGGGTATCGCGGTCGCGTCCGCTAATGATGGTGACCATGTTTTTCTCGTCTTCTTCGAGTTTGGTAATTAATTGATGCAATTCTTCGTCGGGACTCGCTGCTTGCGGATCGTTTTTAAAATTCACTAGTGTTCCATCGTAGTCGAGGAAAATAGCCCGTTTATTGGCTTTGAAAAATGTGTCAGTCAGTTCTTTACTGACCTCTGCGGTTATTTTCTTGGCTAAAAAGTTTCGTTGAATGCTTTCAACCTTTTTCATGCTTTTAATAAACTCGCCTGACCACTTGAAAATATCGTAGCGGCGAATCCGATCCTGGAGGTAGCGCATGCGGCGTCGTTGTTCTTCCATGGGCATGGTTAAAGCCTGCTGTATACCGTCTGCAATTTCGTCTTCATTGTTGGGATTGATGATGATGGCTTCGCCCAGCTCTTTGACTGCTCCGGCCATTTCGCTGATGATCAGCACTCCACTTTGATTGACGCGACAAGCAATGTATTCTTTGGCTACCAGGTTCATACCATCGCGAACAGGTGTGATCAGCGCTACATCGGAGGTGCTGTAGAGTTCAATCAGATTCTCAAAAGGCAGCGAACGATAGAAGTACCAAACCGGGGTGTAGTTCACATCGCCATATTGCCCGTTAATCCGGCCAACCAATTCGTCCACTTCGCTTTTCAGCAATTTGTATTGTTCCACTTCGTCGCGCGAAGGCACTACCAGCATGATGAGTGAGACCTGATTTTTGAATTCAGGATATTTGTTCAGAAACTTTTCAAAGGCGTGCAACCGGTTTGGAATTCCTTTTGTGTAGTCGAGCCGGTCGATCGATAAAATTAGCTTGCGCTCCGGAGAAACGAGAAAATATTTTTCCAGCTCACGATGTAGTTCTGAACGCTCGTGTAGCGGCTTATGGGCGATTTCCTTGGCTAGATGTTCAAACTTTTCGTAGTCAATTCCCATGGGGAAGGCATCAGCCAATACAATCCGGTCTTCGAGATGAATTTCGTTAAAGGAGATTTCATAACCGAGCAAACGCCTGACTGAACTGAAAAAGTGGCGTTCGTAGTCGTAGGTGTGGAAGCCAATCAGGTCGGCGCCCAGCATGCCTCTGATGAGTTCGTTGCGCCAGGGAAGAATTCGGAAGACCTCGAACGACGGGAACGGGATGTGCAGGAAAAAACCGATGGTGACATTGGGTTTGACCGATTTTATCATTTCAGGAACCAGCAGCAACTGGTAGTCGTGAATCCATACGATATCGCCATCGTCAACAATCTCGAGGGCTTTTTGGGCAAATTTGTGATTCACCTTTTTGTAGGCTTCCCAATAATCCGGATTGTAGTCGATAAACTGGGCGAAGTAGTGAAACAGCGGCCAAATGACATTGTTGCTAAACCCTTCGTAGTAGAGGTTGATTTCTTCTTTGGTCAAGTGCACTGCAAGGCAATCCTCTTCAACCAATTTATCATCAATTTCAACAACCTCATCATCTGTTAAATCATCTTTAGCCAAGCCCGGCCAGCCAATCCACCTGCCTCCATACTCTTTGTAAACGGATCGCATGCCGGTAGCCAGTCCTCCAACACTTGGTGATAAGTTAAAAGAATCGTTTTCCTTGTTTATGCTTAGTGGCAGTCGGTTCGAAACAATGTGAATTTTACTCATAACGTGGAATTTATTGGTCAATTTTAATTTTTTATTACTATTCGAGTGTTGTTATTTTCAACACATTCTTAAACGAATTGTTGTCAAGGAGGTTAGCGAAACGCAACTTTTGAAATAACTTTGTTTTTTTTATAAAAAGCCTACTTTTGATTTTTTTGCCTTTTTGGGAGAGTTTCATACAATTATTTGTTTTTTTGCTCTCCGTATAAAAATGGATTAATTTCCTCAAGGTATCAAATAAAACTGAAAGAATGGTCAATTTTTAAATGATGTTTAACATTCGTGTATGAAGAATTTAAATTACGGAATAATTGGAAATTGTCGCAGTGCTGCATTGGTGTCAGAAACGGGGTCTATCGATTGGCTTTGTTTGCCAAAGTTTGATTCCTCATCGGTGTTTGCGGCTTTAATGGATGAAGAAAAAGGGGGGAGCTTTAAAATTATTCCGAAAAAGTTGAAGAAAATTACGCAGAGCTACATCTCGCGGACCAACATTTTGAAGACACATTTCCAGTGTGACGATGGAGCATTTGAAGTGCAGGATTTTATGCCTCGCTACCGAAATCCGGATAACGGAGGGTACTATATTCCGCCTGATGTGATTCGTTATTTTAAATTGATTGATGGACAGCCGGAGTTGATGATTAGCTACCAGCCCAAACTGGAATATGCAAAACATGCTACAAATAGCTTTTTGGAACAAGGTTGCTTCACTCAACATGAGCCCGGCTGCTACATTAAGTCGAACACCAGGAACGGAGCCTACGATTCCTTGTATTTTTATTCCAGTTTCGATTACCAGGATATTATGGAAAGCAATCCGATTATTTTGACGAAAGATGAGTTTTGCTTGCTGAGTTACAATCAAAAGCTGCTTCCACAAGATACCCGACGCGCCAAGTTAAAGCTGGAACGTACTAAAGTGTATTGGCTGAACTGGGCTGAACGCACCACTTCGTACAAGCTTTACAACGAAGAGATTATTCGGAGTGCCCTTACGCTGAAAATGTTAAGTTACGACAAGAGCGGAGCAATTTTGGCTGCTATCACCACTTCGCTGCCCGAAACCATAGGCGAAGAGCGCAACTGGGATTACCGGTTTTGTTGGATTCGGGATGCTTCGATGGTTGTTAAGATTATGACATCGCTGGGGCATTATCAGCTGGCCAAACGCTATTTGAATTTTATCATCAATATTTTGCCTGATAAAGATGAGAAGATGCAAATTATGTATGGGATTAGCGGGGAAAAGAAGCTGAGTGAAACGGAGTTGTCTCATTTATCAGGCTACGAAGGTTCTGTCCCCGTTCGGGTTGGAAATGCAGCTTACAAGCAAAAGCAAAATGATATTTACGGAATTTTGCTTGATGTGATTTACCAACAACTTGATATTTACGACATCAGTTTGGAGTACAGCGAGGAGCTTTGGACGATTGTGCGGAATATTATTAAGGTTGTTGAGAACAACTGGAATAAGCCGGATCGTGGTATTTGGGAAATCAGAAGTGAAAATAAGCACTTTACCTTTAGCAAGGTGCTTTGTTGGACAGCAGTTGACCGGGCGGTAAAAATTGCAGGGCTGTTACGAAGAAGTATGTACATTACGCAATGGAGCAAGTTGCGGGATAAAATTCACGATGATATCCATAGAAATGCCTGGTCAGAGAGTAGACAGGCATTTACCCAGGCCTATGGGTCGGAAGATCTGGATGCATCGGTTTTGCTGATGGAGTCGTATGGCTTTATTCATGCCACAGATCAAAAATATGTCAGCACCGTTTTGGCCATTCAGCAGGACTTGGAGCAGGATGGACTGATGTACCGCTATCGTAATAAGGACGATTTTGGGCAGCCTAAATCAGCGTTTACCATTTGTTCGTTTTGGCTGACCAATGCCCTGTTTAAAATCGGGCGAAAAGATGAGGCCATCCAAAAATTCCATATGCTCATGAGTTATTCCAATCATTTGGGTTTATTCAGTGAGGATCTCGATTTTAAAACCAAGCGGATGCTGGGGAACTTTCCACAGGCCTATTCACATCTGGCCCTCATTGAAACAGCCATTAATGTTTCGGAATCCCAATTGTCTGAAGAAGAAAATTTAATCGATTATATACACGAAAAAAGGGGACCGCATTAGTCCTTTTTTTGAGTTGATTCTCAAATTGCTATTGATGTTTCTTCAAAATATTTTCTCAATAAAACTTAGGTGTTGATTAGGGCAGCGCACTGCCCACAGGAATGTCGCAGCGGTGGTAGGGTTGCCCGTGAGCTGGATTCAGACGGGGCTTGCTACCACTGTTTGCTGGTGTTGTATTTTGTGTCTGTGAAGGATTTATCCGCATAGCATTTTCAATGGTTGGAGCAGTTGGATTATTCTCGATACTGGGTGCTGAGGCGGAAGATTGAGGCGCTGTAGCCTGAATCTGATTAATCGTTGGTTGCTGGGTATTCGCCGGTGCAGAATTTAGCGGGGCACCCACCGGAATTTCACACCGGTGAAAAGGTTCTCCGTGCGGTGGATTCAGCATAACCTCAGCTTTGTCTTGTTCTAAAGACTCTGCTGCTACTTCATCCTCGACAGGCTGAGCATGATCCGTACTGTCCTGCGCTGGTTGTTCCTGAGTCGCGGGCTGAACTTGTAGTTGCTGTGTTTGCCCCGAATCTTGTTTTGCCGGGCCACAGGAAATTAGGGCAAAAAGCGTAAATACTGTGATTAAAACTAGAAATGATTTCATGTATTCTTTGTTTGAATGTTCTTGTTCTAAACATGCGACGCGATCATAATGTTTTCAGCCGCGGTGACATAAGATTCCTATACGATTTGTTTGGAAATCAATTTTCTGGTTAGCCCGATGCATATTGTTCTTTTTTCATTTTCGGAAGATTTTCAAAACCCGGAGGGCTTGTCTTTCGGAAATGAAAGTATTTTGATAAAGGTTTGAGCAATTCTCTTGTGTGCATCGTGCGCGTTTCTGGCATTGCTTTCTGACAAAACAATCAGAACGTCAATACTTTTGCTCCACTTTTCAGGTAATCAGAAAGGGGTTTACCCATGCCTTTGATGTCGAAATCCAACTTTTTTAGCTCGTCGGTTACTCCATAGGCGTCGGCGCAAACAATGCAGGCTTCAATCACAACGCCATCTGCTTGCATGGTTTTCAGTTTTTTCTGGATTTTTAGGTTTTCAGCAGTTAGCTTGGCCGATGGGCCCCAAATAATCAGTGTCACTTCGCTAAACCAGCCGGCGGTTTTGGCGGCATGGGTGTACATCAAAGCAACGCGTTCGGCCACGTACGGATCATCGCTTGTCCAAACGATGACAAGTTGATCCGACGTTGTCTGCGGACTGTCTGTTTGTGCCTTTGAATTGCCAAAGGTGAGAAGAGTCGCTGCCAGTAGAACTAGGATTGATTTCATTTCGATTGATTTAATGGATTAACGTCTAAATTTGATAAAATAGCCAGCAAGAGTTTAGCACTTAGCCTGGTTTTGTAGTTTGGATTAATATACTCAAACAGAATGGTTCCCGACTGGTCAACCACAAAAACGGAGGGAACAGGCAGGAAGCCTTGGTTCAGTCCGCCAGACACTTCATGCAACATGCCGGAGTATTTTTCGGGCGATTTAAATGCAAGGCCCATCGCTGTGGTGAATTCGCCACCCGCATCCGAATACAGGCTGTAGTTCAGCTGCTTCTTTTCGTCTGTCACCTTTAGCCTGATTAATTCATAAACTCAAATTTCGGCAAATTTTCGACAAAAATGACCTGTGTATTTTTCATTGGAGACCAGATCATCCAGTCTGACGAGCATGAAGGCAGGGAAAACCCATGTTTTTTTGTTTCCAAAATGGAAAT